>JAAVYL010000133.1 GCA_022791075.1 Lawsonibacter sp.
GCCCAGGGAGGCGGCGTGGAGCTGGAGCATGAGCACGTCCTGAGAATAGTCCTCATAGATCAGCTGGCCCTTCTCAATGGCGGCGCGGAAGCGGCGGGAGACGTTGGTGTAGCCGGAGTTTGCGGTGTAGCAGTTGATGTAGGTCTTCACCCGGCCCTCACCGATGAGCATGTCCCAGTCACCGCCGGCGGGGCCGGCCCAGACGGTAAAGTCCTTCTGCCCCTGGCGCAGGATTTCATTGACCACGGCGTAGGGCTTGCGGTTGGTGGTAAAGCCGCCGAAGGAGACGCAGTCTCCGCTCTCGACGAATTTCGCCACGGCGTCATGCAAGGAATATACTTTGTTCATGGTAATACCCCCATTACAAAATGTTTTGGATTCTCTTTATTTGCTTCAAATTGTCAAGGTTCCGGAAAGCGCCATTTCACGCCTGTTATTTTACCACAAAATCCACAAGAGGTCTACCTGTAATTTAGCATAAAGTTTGCATATCTTGACCTGGTGTGGTACAATAGGACCCGAGATAAAAGGAGGCGTTTCCATGACCAACGTGGAATTTCATCTTCAATTAAATCACAACGAGACCTGGAACATGAGCCGGCTGCACTTTCACGACCACTGCGAGCTGCTCCTCCCCCTGGTCAGTCCCGGAAACATCTTTGTCAGTGACCAGGTATACCCCCTGCGGCGGGGAACCCTGTACCTGATTGGAGAAAACACCCTTCACCGCACCATGGCCGAGGGCTTTCACGCCCGGTACGTGCTCCATATCAGCAAAAAGTCCCTGGCCCAGCTGTCCACCCCCCAGACCGACCTGACCCGCCTGTGCAGCGCCCCGCTCCGCCGGGCCGAGCTGCGGGGAGAGGAGATGACCCAGGTGATTGAGCTGTTTCAGGCCCTGGAGCGCAACAAAAATGACGGCTCCTTCGGCAGCGACGTGAGGCAGACCGTGGCCCTGCTGAACCTACTCATCCGCCTGGCTCCCATCCTCAACGCCGCCACTGCCGGAGAGGCGGTCCAAAACAAGGATTTTCTTCGGGTCTCCCCCATCCTGGACTATATTCGGGACAGCCTGTCTGACCCCCTCACCCTGGACCAGATTGCCGGCCGGTTTTATATCAGCAAGCACTACCTCTGCCGCATTTTCAAGGCGGCCACTGGCTTTTCCGTCATGGAGTATATTATCTACAGCCGGGTGCTCCGGGCCCGCCAGCTTCTTCAGGAGGGATACAGCGTCCAGCAGGCCGGCGAGCTGTCCGGCTTTTCCGACAACTCCCATTTTATCCGCACCTTCGGCCACCTCACCGGCGTCACCCCCGGACGGTATGCCAAGGAGTACCAATCCAGCGATCAGGTCCTGCTTCCGTAGCTTTTTTGTCAATATCCGCAAAGTTCCCTCTCCTCCGGCAGCTCCAGCCAAACCGATCAAAAGGAAGCGCCCCCGGCCTTTTGCCGGGGGCGCAGCTGTTCAGTCTCTGGGTCTTCGATAGAAATTGCCCACCACGCGGTTGGTGCGCATGACGTTGACAAAGGCCTTGGGGTCGGACTGCCGGACCCGCTGGACCAGCGCCCGGACCTGGCTGTCAGCCACTACGGAGTAAATCAGCACGCAGGGCTCCCCATTGTAGAGCCCCACGCCCTCCACCAGGGTGGCGGTATGCTGGGTATCCTGAATCTGAGCGCAGACCCCTCCGGCGCTCTCCCGCCCGGTGACAATGAGCAGGGTGGCCCGCCGCCCGTCCGGATCCAAAATTTTAATCACCTGCGTGGAGGTGTATTGGAACAGGATGGAGTACAGCGCCTTGTCCCAGCCGAAAAGATATCCGGCAATGCCCAGCAACACCACGTTTCCGCAGAAAATATAGTTCCAGGCGTCCACATTCTTCCGCTCTGACAGAGCAATCGCGATAAAGTCGGTGCCGCCGCTGGTCACCCGCACCCCCAGGCACAGGCTGAGAGCAAAGCCGTTGATAATCCCGCCGAAGACGCAAATCAGCAGGGTATCCTCCGTAATTTCCAGCGCGGGCACCAAATCCGTAAAAATACTGGTCAGCACAATGGTCAGGCAGGAGTACAGGGTAAACCGCTTGCCCACCAGCTTATAGCTGACAAATGCAGGAACCGCGTTGAACGCCAGGTTGATGGGGGCAAAGGGCAGTTCCACCCCGGAGTAGGTTAGGGCACATCTCTGAATCAGACGGGTAATGCCGGTAAAACCGCCGGGAAACAGGTCTCCCGCCGACACAAAGCTCTTAAAATTCACCGCCACAATCAGAGAAGAGACGGTTATCATCAGCACCCGAATGGAAAACTCCTTCAGCTGTGCCTGTTGGGAATTTGTGATCATGGGTTCTCCTTTCAGGCCTTCACTCGGCCTGGGCTAAGATGTCTGCATTTTTCATAAAGTACTCCACCCCGGAGTAGATGGTGGTCAGCACAATGACCGCGGTGCAGATCTGATTGGTGATATCCGGCAGGGGAAGCAGCATGAGGATGACGCATACCATGGTAGCGGCGGTCTTCACCTTGCCCGACCAGCCTGCCGCAATGACCCGGCCCTTGTCGGCTGCCACCATGCGCAGCCCAGACACGGCAAACTCCCGGACAATGACAATCAGCAGCGCCCAGGCGGGCATCTGCCCCACCTCCACAAACCACAGCATGGCGGCGGTGACCAGGCACTTGTCAGCCAGCGGGTCCATAAACTTGCCGAAATCGGTAATCTGGTTGTAATGCCGGGCAATATAGCCATCCAGCGTGTCAGTAACGCTGGCCGCCGCAAAGATGGCCAGCGCCCAGTAGTTGGCCCCCGGCACGTCTAAGTACAGCACCAGCAGAAAGGCGGGAATCATTACCACCCGCAGAATGGTCAGCTTGTTTGCAGTATTCATAGCGTTGCTTCACTCCTCAATTTCTCCGGTCAAATCTCCGTCACAGACTCCGGTGATCCGCACGGGGACAAACTCCCCCGCCGGGACCAGTCCGGCGGCGGTGAACAGAACCCGGCCGTCAATCTCCACAGAGTCGGCGTAGGTGCGGCCGGTGTAGCAGCCCTCGGCGCTGTCAAATCCCTCGCACAGCACCTCCATGACCGAACCCAGCCGTTCCTCATTATACGCATCCATAATCCGGGACTGCAGGTCCACCGCCAGCTCCACCCGGCGGGCCGCGGTGTCCGGGTCCACCTGATTATCCATAGCGGCGGCCAGGGTGCCCTCCTCCGGGGAGAATTGGAACACGCCCACCCGCTGGAGCTTCTGCTCCCGCAGGAACTGACACAGCGCCTCAAACTCCGCCTCCCCCTCTCCGGGCAAGCCGCAAATGAGAGAGGTGCGTATGACCAGGTCGGGCATGGCGGCCCGCAGCCTGGCAAACAGCGCCTCCAGCTCCGCCCTGGTATTCCGGCGGCGCATGGCCTTCAGGATGCCGTCGTCGCAGTGCTGAATGGGAATATCCAGGTAGTGGAGGATCTTGGGCTGGGAGGCAATCACCGATATGAGCTCCTCGGTAATGGCCTCCGGATAGAGATAGTGCAGCCTGATCCAGTGGAAATCCAGCCGGCACAGCTCCTCCAGCAGCCGGGCCAGGGAGCTTTTTTCCTCCAGGTCCAGCCCATAGCGGGTGATGTCCTGGGCAATGACAATCAGCTCCTTCACTCCGGAGGCAGCCAGTCCCCTGGCCTCGGCCAGCACAGCCTCCATGGACCGGCTGCGGTATCTGCCCCGGAGCTTGGGAATGATGCAGAAGGCACAGCCGTTGCTGCACCCCTCGGCAATCTTCAGATAAGCGGTGTAGGGCGGGGTGGTAATCAGCCGCTCCCCGTCCTCATAGGTACTGTGGATGCCGCCGAAATATTCCGGCCGCTCCCCCGCCATCACCGCCTCCACGG
Organism: Lawsonibacter sp.; assembly: GCA_022791075.1. Lineage (GTDB taxonomy): Bacteria > Bacillota > Clostridia > Oscillospirales > Oscillospiraceae > Lawsonibacter. Next base: position 3,890 of record JAAVYL010000133.1, read on the forward strand.
CGTCCACCACATCGGTGTAGCTGCCGGTTCCCAGCATCCCGTCCACCTCGGGCAGCTCCGCCCGGATGTCCTCCCGGTACCGCTGGCTGAGGCAGCCGGCCACCAGCAGCTTTTTCAGGCTGCCCGCCCTTTTCAGCTCTCCCAGCTCAATGATGTTGTCAATGGCCTCGCTCTTGGCTGTTTCGATAAACCCGCAGGTGTTCAGCACCGCCACATCCGCCCCCTCCGGGTCGCCTGTAACCGTGTGCCCCACCGTCCGGCAGAGGGCCATCATCTGCTCGGTATTCACCAAATTTTTGGCACAGCCCAGAGAAATAAACGCGATTTTGTATGGCATGATATCGCTCCAATTATAATAATCATTCTCTATAGCGCAGCTGTCTGCGTCTCTGCATTAGAATAGGTGGGCCAGTCAGGAGCGTAAACCTCGTTGGCCTGATTTCCCCAGAGGGTCCACCCCTTCCGCTTTCCCCGGGCAAACAGCTCCAAATAGGGGCCAGGACTGCAGGCCTCAATCAGCGCAATCATCTCGTCCGGCTTTCTGGAATGCTCCCGTTTTTGAGAGCGAATGAGATTCACCTGCGCACGCGCCGGGGCCAGTGTCCTGATGCTCCCCCCTCTCACTCCAAACAGCAGCATCTCTGTCACATTGCGAAAATAAAATCCTACGCCGCGCCCGTCCGGTCCTCCGTCTTTACGGACCTTCTCCCATATAATATTTGTCTTATATTGAAAGCCCCACGCTTTCATAACCTCCAGTCCCTCCGGAAGCAAAGCGTTCGGGACCCACAAATATAAATGGCTGTGCTCCTCTGCAATTTCTGTGACGGGCAGCTGCTTAATCTCATCCAGCTTCATGGTTGGATAACGATTCAGGCGTTTATGCTCCGGGGCCATTTTCCCTGTGCGATTCTGAAACTGCCATGGAGGATTAGCCAGGATAGTTTTAAATTTCTCTCCTGCACAAAATTGAATTAATTCATGTTTTTTATGGTATAAAGTGTCTTTTTCTAACATGACAATTCATCCTTCCGCTTTTCCCCTCTAAAAGTCTGACAACCAAATCCCCGGATATCTCAATTTCCTTCCAGTCCATGGGCCGCAGAAGTTCATTTAATTTTTTGGGAATATTAGATTCATTTCCACCCTTTTCCAATATGTCGTCCAATTTAATTTCAAAGCGTTCCAGCGTCCAAACAATTTCCGCAAACTCCTCGGGATAGCTCTGAGTTAAGATTTCTACTGCGCTGTTAAAATTATAAAAATCATATTTGCGAAAAATGCTTTCAGGGATCAAGGCCCTCCATTGCTCCATATCTGTATCTCTCCATCCAAATCCTGTGCTAATCCCAGACCTCCATGCCGTACCGCCGCAGGGCGTCGCCAATCTCAGACCAGGAGAACCCCCGGCGGGCCAGGGCCTCAGAGGCCTTTTTGACTGCCTTGGGATCGTGGTCACCCTTGAGCTTTTTCTCCAAAAAGGCGTCGATCACCTCAGAGTTATCCTCAATTTGAGCCAGGGCGTCCTCCCAGAATTCCCGGGAAATACCCCGGCGGTAGAGCTCATCCCGGAGCTTTCGTTCTCCAAAGCCCTTGGCGGCGTAGTGCCGGACGACGCGGGCCGCGTACTCCTCCTCGTTGAGGTAGCCCAGCTCCTCCATCCGGTCACAGATGGCCTCGATCTCCTCCTGAGACGCCTCCTGCTCCGCCAGTCTCCGCCCCAGCTCCTTTCGGGACTGGGGCCTTCGCATGAGCAGTTCAATAGCCTTGGCCTTCAGCCCGCTGCGCCGGGCAGCGTCCTGAAGGCGATCCGCCTCCTCCTCAGAAAGCTCCCTGCCCGCGTAGAGGGCGAAGTCCACCACCTCGCCCTCCCCGATGCGCAGGATGGAGCCGTCCTCCAGCACCGCCAGCCACCTGCCCTCCACATGCCTGGAGGGCTTCAACTCCTGAATAACCATTTATCCTTCGTCCGCCGGGGCGTCTGTTCCGTCGTCAAAATCGTCGGCGGAGACGTCCACGGCCCGGCCGGCGGCCTTGGCCGCAGTCTGGGACTGCCTGCTCATCAGCTTGAAGGCATTGGCTCTGACCTGGGATTCCACATCCGCCGCCACATCCGGGTTATCCTTCAAATACTGCTTGGCCGCGTCCTTGCCTTGTCCGATACGGGTCTCCCCCATGGAGAACCAGGAACCGGACTTTTGAATGATGTCCAGCTTGACGGCCAGGTCCACCATCTCGCCCCATTTGGAGATGCCCTCGCCGTAGAGAATTTCAAACTCCGCCTCCCGGAAGGGGGGCGCCACCTTATTTTTGACAATTTTGGCCCTGGTGCGGTTGCCGATGAGCTCAGTGCCGCTCTTAATCGCCTCAATCTTCCGCACGTCAATGCGGACCGAGGCATAAAATTTCAGGGCCCGGCCGCCGGTGGTCACCTCCGGATTGCCGTACATGACCCCCACCTTTTCCCGCAGCTGGTTGATAAAGATAACAATGCAGTTGGTCTTGGCGATGGAGCCGGCCAGCTTGCGCAGGGCCTGGCTCATCAGC
>JAAVYL010000134.1 GCA_022791075.1 Lawsonibacter sp.
CGTGTCACCCCCCCTTGCATGTCTGCAAAAACTGCGGGAAAAACAAAAAAAGCGGCGAAAAACGCCGCTTCATGTGTAAAAAGGTAAAATTGGTAGACATCTGGTAGACCTGCTGTCATTCCGCCGGTTTTTCAATCCCCTGCGCCGCAGCCATTTGACACCGCTTTTTGGTAGACATTTGGTAGACATCTATACGATTTGGAAAGACCGCGGCAGGGCAGAAAATCTTAACGAAAGATTCACAATTCTCTCCTTGACACACCTGCGGGTCTTCTGTATAATCTGTGACATCCTGTCATATTACGACAATCTGTCACAAAAAGCGAGGGAGACTATGCCGACTGCTACATTTTTTCGATTGCCGGAGGAAAAGCGGAAGCGGCTGATAGAGGCCTGCTGGGCGGAGCTGACAACGGTCCGATTTGCGGATATATCCATCAACCGCATTATTGCCGCTGCCCACATCCCCCGTGGGAGCTTTTATCAATATTTTGAAGACAAAGAGGATTTGATCCGATACCTGCTGGAGGATATGAGAGAATATTTCGTCTCTCTGATGCGGAATATACTTATCAGCTCAAAGGGAGATCTGTTTTCGCTGCCCGTAATCGCCTATAACCATTTTATTGGACATCAGGGCCATACTGACCCCATGCTGACTTTGTTCCTCAAGGTAATGAGGCTGAACAAGGGGATGGATATTCAGAGCTTTGTGGGCGGTCCCGTTGATTTTCTGCCGGACGAGCTGTGGGAAGTGATAGCCCCCTCCAAGCTGCGGCAGGGCAGTCGGGACTATGCCGACCACGTATTTCACATGGCCTGTGCGATACTGGCCTTTGCCGTGGTAGAGACTCTGCAGTCCCCGGACCAATGGCCCCAGGTGCAGGAGCAGATGAAAATACGCACAGACCTGCTGCGCTACGGCGGTGCGGCGGAGGGATACAAGGAGGAAGTTACATGAAGCAACGAACCACAGCCCTGCTGACGGCCGGGGCACTGGCCCTGTCGCTGCTGGGTGCTACCGTCCTGGCCGCAGAGGACACCTCTGCGCCGGACATCTCATCCGGGCAGGTAGAGCAGCTCCCGTCCGCCAGTTCAGAAGAGGATCCCGCCTCCAGCACAGAGAAGCTGCCCCCTCCGGAGGCCCCTCCCGCGGAGGAGGATGGGGAGGACACGCAGGACACAGAACCGGAGGAAGAGGAGCCGGAGGAGCCCGTGGAGGAGTACATACCCGATCCCGTCGGTTCCATTTCCTTTGGCAATCTGGAACACCGGATGCGGGAAGGCAACCTGAACATGCTGGCTCTGGAGGAGAACATCCAGGTCATCAAATCCTTCGACTATGACAAAATGCAGGAGGACCTGCGTCAGGCACTGAACGGAATTGCCAATGCCCAGTGGGGCCTGATCATCATGCAGCAGGGAGATTCCTACGCCGCCGCCGTCCTCTCCCAGCAGTATGACGCCACCCGAAAAACCTTTGATGATTTGAAGGACGGCAAGCTCCAGGCGGACAACGCGGACCTCGTCCGGCAGCTGGAAAACGCCCAAAACCAGGTGGTCATGGCGGGAGAGGCGCTCTACATCGCCCTGCTGGATATGGAGCGCAGCGGCAAGACCCTGGAGCGCAATCTGTCCACCCTGGACCGTTCCCTGAAGGAGCTGGAGCTGCGGTATGAGCTGGGGCATATTTCCTATCAGACCCTGAAGCAGACCCAGGCCGGCCGCACCTCCCTGCTCAGCGGACAGCAAACACTAAACAGCAACATCGACAGCTATAAGATGCAGCTGGAGCTTCTCATCGGCGCTGAGCTTACCGGAAACATCCGCCTGGCCGCCCTGCCCCAGGTGACCAACGAGGAGCTGGCGGCCATGGACCTGGAGGCCGATCTGCAGGCCGCCAAGGAGGCCAGCTACAGCCTCTATGAGGCCAGGCAGACCGTAGAGGACGCTGAAGATGATTATAAGGACGCGGGCCGCAAATACAACTACAACGAAAAGCGGTATGAGTATGTTCAGGCCCAGCACCAGTGGCAGGCCGCCCAATACACCTATCACGCCGCAGTACAGAGCTTTGAGATGAGCCTGCGCACCCTGTATCTCCAGGTGAAGGACTACAAGCAGGTGCTGACCGCAGCCAGAAATGCTCTGGCCGTGGAGGAGGACAGCTATTCTGTCGCCCAGGTGAAGTATAAACAGGGCAGATTGTCTCAAAATGCCCTGCTGGAGGCAGAGGACAAGGTGAAAGAGGCCCGGGAGACTGTGGACGGAGCCTCCATTGACCTGTTTACCGCCTATCACAACTACCGCTGGGCCGTGGACTACGGTATTTTGAATTAAAAGGAGACTGTCCATGAAGCATACTCGTATTATTTCCGCAGTGATGGCCGCAGCCATGCTGACCACCCTTACCGCCTGTCAGACGGAGGAAACCCCGGGAGACAGCTCCTCGGGCGCTGTTCCCGCCGCCGGTGTGGCGGTTCAGGTTCAGCAGGTAACGGCGGACACCATTGCGACGGGAAACAACGTATCTGGCCGGGTGGTGAACGACAGCGGCCGGGAGTCCGTCTTTGTATCCGCCAACGCCAAGTGTACCGATGTGTATGTGGAGGAGGGGGATGAAATTCAGGCCGGCGCGCCGCTCTGTCATCTGGACATGACCGATACCCTCTCCTCTCTGGAGACCGCCACCACCAACTACAACAACGCCTTGAAAAGCTATCAGGACCAGGAGGCTCTCTTTGACGCGCAGATCGCCCTGGCGGAGAAAACCGTCAGTGACACCATGAAAAGCTATCAGGACCAGGAGGCCCTCTTTGACGCGCAGATTGCTCTGGCGGAGAAAAATGTCCGCGACCTGAAGGCGCTTTTGGAGATCGGTGCCGCCGCCCAGGCGGAGATTGACCAGGCGGAGCTGAACCTCCAAAACCTTCAAACCTCCAAGTCCTCCGCCCTGACTCAGCTGGAGGCTGGAATTCAGAACGCCCAAACCAACATTCAGAGCCTTCAGGTCTCCAAGACCTCCGCCCTGACCCAGCTGGAGACGGGGATGCAGACCACACAGATCAGCATCGACCAGCTGCACACCGTGCTGGAGAACGTAGACTCCCGGGGCAATGTGATTGCCCCCATCTCGGGCACAATTCTCTCTCTGAACGCGGCGGAAAACAGCTTTGTGGGGCCCACGGCCCCCGTAGCCGTTATCGACGGCGTGGCCCGGATGGAGATTTCGGTCTCGGTCTCCGAGGCGCTGATTCCCAGGCTGCGGCTGGGGGATGAGATGGATGTGACCATAAGCGCCCTGAACACCACTGTGACGGGCACAATCAAGGAGATTCAGGACGAGGCCAACCCCCAGACCAAGCTGTATGATGTGGCTATCCGAATCAAGGAAGACCTGGAGGGTCTGCGCTCCGGCATGTTTGTGGACGTGTCCTTCCGCACCGACGTATCCACCAATGCCATCGTCATCCCCACCCAGGCCATTCTCACCAGCAACAATCTGCAGTATGTCTTTGTAGTGGACGGCGCCTCTGAAGACACTGGTACGGCACGCTATGTGTCCATCAGCACCGGGCTGACGGGCAACGGCGTCACCGAGGTCACCGCCGGACTGAGCGCCGGCGACCTGCTGGTCACCGTGGGTCAGTCCTATCTCTCCGACGGGGATCCCGTTCGGATCGTATCCGGGGAGGGCTGAGGCCGGTGAATATCGCCAAATTCTGCATCAGGCACAAAGTCACAACCCTGATGGCAGTTATCATGATCTCCATTTTTGGCGTGGTCTTCACCACCCAGCTGCAAATGGCCATGCTCCCCGACCTGGAGGCCCCCGCCGCCCTGGTCATGTGCTACTACAACGGCGCCACCCCCACTGACATGGAGGAGCTGGTCACCCGCCCCCTGGAGTCGGCCATTATGTCGGTGCCCGGCGTGGAGGGGGTGCAGTCCACCTCCTCCGACGGGGCGAGCCAGCTTCAGATCACCTATGTGGACGGCACCAACCTGGACATCGCCGCAACCAAGCTGCGGGAGCAGTTTGACCAGCTCTCCCTGCCGGACGGGGCCATGGACCCCATTATTGTCAATATCAACATCAGCGACCTGATGCCCTCCGCCATGATTGCCCTGATGGGAGAGGACCTGGCCTCGGTCCAGGCTCTGGCAGAGGACACTGTGTCCCCCGCCCTGGAGCGCATTGACGGAGTGGCCCAGGTGACCATCTCCGGCGGCGTCACCCAGCAGGTGGCTGTGGAGGTGGACTCCACCCGGGCCTCCGGCTTCGGATTGTCCAACTCCTACATTGCTCAGATGCTGACGGCGGAAAACCTGCTCTACCCCGGCGGCGACCTGCAGCACGGAACCCAGACCCTCACCGTCACCACAGACGCCAAGTTCCAGACCGTGGAGGATGTGTCCAATTTGATACTTCCCCTGCCAACCGGGGGCACAGTCCGCCTGTCTGAGGTGGCAAACGTCACCCTGGAGACGGACGAGCCTGACTCTATCGCAAAAACTGACGGCACCGCCTGCGTGGTGCTCCAGGTATCCAAGCAGTCGGGGGCCAATGAGGTGTCCACTGCCGACGCAGTGGTGGAGGCCATGGCCGCCCTCCGGGAGCGAAACAGCGCGGTGAACTACTCCGTGCTGTACAACGCCTCGGAATACATCAACATGGCTGTGAACGCCGCCGTGCAGAATATTGAAATGGGTGTGGTTCTGGCCGCCGTGGTGGTGTTTCTCTTCCTGCGCCGGCTGGGAGCCACGGCCACCATCGCCGTGTCCATGCCCGTTTGTATCCTCACGGTTTTCGTGCTGATGAACGTGTTCCACCTGACCCTGAACATGATGTCCCTGGGTGGTATCGCTATGGGTGTGGGCATGATTGTGGACAACTCCATCGTGGTGCTGGAGAACATCTACCGCTGGTCCGCAGAGGGACACAGCCGCGCAGAGGCCTGTGTGGAGGGCACCAGGGAGGTCTTTACCTCCCTCACCGCCTCTACCCTCACCACAGTGGCCGTCTTCCTCCCCCTGGGCCTTACCGGCGGCATGGCCGGAATGCTTTTTGACGACTTCTGCCTGACCATCTCCTTTCTGATTCTGGGCTCTCTGGTAATCGCTGTCACCCTGGTTCCCCTGCTGTGTTACTTTCTGCTCAACGAGGAGAAGGTCCAGCAGCAGGCGGCGCAGCGCGCTCAAAGGCAGGCCTCTGGAAAAGCCGGCCTGGGCCGCTGGCTGGCCCAGAGATACACCGCTCTGCTGGACCTCTTTGTTCGTCATCTGTGGCTGGGTATCCTGGCCTCTGTGGCCCTGGTGGCCTTCTTCGTCAGCGCCTGCCTGTCCACCCGCATGGTACTCATGCCCGAGATGGACCAGGGCATGGTTCAGATCTCGGTCAGCACCCCCATCGGCTCAGAGACCCGGGACACCGCTGCCATAGCCGACCGGATTGTTGACATTGTTCTGGAGGACGTTCCAGAGCTGGAGTCGGTCTACTACATCACCCAGCCCGAGACCTCCTCCGTCAATCTGGTCCTGGTGGACAAGGAACAGCGGACACGCAGCAGCACACAGGTGGCCCACGACCTGCGTGGGGTGCTTCAGGACATTGCCGGGTGTGAGATTGCCGTTTCCGCCTCCGACATGACCGCCATGATGGGCAGTGGGGACGACATCAGCGTGGATATCACCGGCAGCGACTACGAAACCCTGGTTATGATTGCCAAGGACCTGGCTGCTCAGATCTCCCAGCTGCCCGACGCCGTCGATGTGTCCACCTCCGTTGCCAAGGAGGTGGAGCAGGTCACCATCACCATGAACCGGGAGGCCGCCTCCCAATACGGGCTCACCGCCGCCAACGTGGGAGCAGCGGTACGCTCGGAGCTGTCCGGCTCTGCTGCCACCACCATCACTCTGAACAACAAAGAGCTGGACGTGGTGGTCCGGGGCGACGGCCGCGCCGCCGCCAGTCTGGACGCCCTGAAGTCCATGCCCGTCCCCTCCGCTTTCGGCGGAACGGTGCCCCTGTCCGCTGTGGCCAATGTGGACGTGGAGCGGACCCCCCAAAGCATCACCCGGGTGGACCAGTCCCGGCAGATTTCTGTCACCGGCGATACCATCAGCGGCGACACCACCGCCATCACCGCCCAGGTCAGCAAAATTCTGGACAGCTACACCCTGCCCAACGGCTACACCGCAGAAATCTCCGGCGCATATACCGACATGATGGAGAGCTTCGGCGACCTGCTGCTGGCTCTGATGGTCGCCCTAGGTTTGGTGTACTTCGTACTGGCATCCCAGTTCGAGTCCTTCCTTATGCCTGTCATTGTTATGATGATTCTCCCCACTGCCTTCTCCGGGGCGCTGTTCGCCCTGCCTCTCACCGGACGGGACCTGTCCATGATCTCCATGGTAGCCCTCATTATGCTGGCCGGAACAGTCGTTAACTCATCAATCATTCTGGTTGACTATATCCGCCAGCGCAGAGAGCTGGGGGAGACCAAGCGGGACGCCATCCTCCACGCCTGCCCCCTGCGCGTCCGCCCCGTGCTCATGACCACCCTCACCACTATTCTGGCCCTGGTGCCTATGGCCTTGGGTATGTCTGAAGGCGCGGCGGAGATGATGTCTGATATGAGTATCACCATGATCTCCGGCATGGTGGTCTCCACCATTATCACCCTGCTGTTTACCCCGGTTTACTACTCTGCAATCGATGGAATCAGCGATTTTTTCCGCCGGAAAATGAGGCGGTCCCCCCCTGCGCCCCCCTCCGCCCCCGAAGAGCTTATGCCGGCGGAGGAGACTCCGGAGTCTGCCCCCGCCGCAGAAAAATAACGCCAAAAGCCGCCGTGGAATTTCCTCTCCACGGCGGCTTTTGGCGTTTTGCGGTCTCAGATACCGCTCACTGCGTCCGCTTCAATGTTCATACTGTGTCGGACTCTATCTTAATTCGCGAGAACGCAAAATCAAGCATCAGGCTGATTATCTCGTTCCGGCTTCGCCCTGTCTGCTTCACAATATCTTCAATTCCTTGGAGCATTCGGTTGCTGATTCTGACGGTAATATTGCGAAAACCATCATCTCCCCGAACCTTTATCGTCAGCATTTCATTTTGCATCAAACAGCCCCCTCATATAGTTATAGTTTAACCTTGCAAACGAGGAAAATATATAGTATAATCCAAGTCGCTTTATATTCATTATTGAGTGGGGTATAAATATGTCAGATGAGAGAGACTATCATGTTCCATCAGCACTTTATCATTTCACAGCAAAATATATAGCGATGGACACTATAAATGAGGAAAAAAAGCAGGAGATTATCCAGAACATAATGGAAAGCAAGGCGGTCCGGACACTGGAAGCAATCCGTTGTATCTTAGAAGATGACCGATACAGCGACCCAGAGTGCTTTGAGATCGTTGACGCCCTGATTACGCTCTATTTCCGCGAGCTTGAGGTGAAAATAAACCGGCACACCGAGCCGGACTGAAAATAAAAAAGACAGCGTTCTGCAAAAAAACGCTGTCTTTTTTTTGCCATATGTGGTATGATGGTCAGCACTGACGATTACCATTTGAAAAAGGAGCCGCAAAATATGATTACCGTCACCGACCTGAGCTTGAATTACAGTGGAACCCCCCTGTTTTCCCATGTGGATCTGCAGTTTCTCCAAGGCAACTGCTATGGCATCATCGGCGCCAATGGCGCAGGCAAGTCCACCTTCCTGAAAATTCTCTCCGGTGAGCTGGATTCCACCTCCGGAGAGGTGAACCTTCTGCCCAACATCCGCATGTCGGTTTTGAAGCAGAACCAGAACGCCTACGACGCCTACAACGTGATGGACACCGTTATCATGGGCAACCAGCGTCTGTATGACATCGGCAAGGAGAAGGAGGCCCTTTACGCCAAAGAGGAGATGACCGATGAGGACGGGATGCTGGCCTGCCAGCTGGAGGAGGAGTATGCCGAGCTGGGGGGCTGGGAGGCGGAGAGCGACGCCAGCCGCATTCTCCAGGGCTTGGGGCTTGGCACCGAGCTGCATTATAACGATATGGCCACCCTGGACGCCCGGCTGAAGGTAAAGGTCCTGCTGGCCCAGGCGCTGTTCGGCAGTCCTGACCTGCTGATGATGGACGAGCCCACCAACAACCTGGACATCGACGCGGTGAACTGGCTGGAGGATTTTCTGCTGGACTTTGAGGGTACCGTCATCGTGGTCTCCCACGACCGCCACTTCCTCAACACCGTGTGCACCCACATTGTGGATATCGACTACGGCAAGATTAAGATGTATGTGGGCAACTACGACTTCTGGTATGAGTCCTCCCA
>JAAVYL010000135.1 GCA_022791075.1 Lawsonibacter sp.
TATTCCAGGTCCTACAGTGTGCATTTCTCATTTTTCACGTTTTTCAATGATTTCGTCATTTTTCAAGTCGTCAAGTGGATGTTTCTCGTTTTCCATGATTTTCAGTTTTCTTGCGGCCCAGCTGGAATTCCTTCTTCTTGGCCACGCAGGGGCCAATGAAGACCACCTTGGCGTCGGGCTCCTTCTCCTTCAGATGCAGGCCGATCATGACCATGGGGGACGGAGTGTGGGACACATACTGATTCAGCTCGGGGTGCTTCTTCTTCACGTACCCCACAAAGCCGGGACAGCAGGAGGAGGTGAGAACCCCTTTCTCCACCAGCTCCTCAGACTCCCGGTCGGCCACCATGTCCGCCCCCAGAGCCACCTCGGCCACGCCCGAGAAGCCCAACTGCTTGATGCCGGCCACCACCTGACCATAGGTGGCGGGGGCAAACTGCCCGGCGATGGAGGGCGCGATCACCGCATAGGTCTTGTAGCCCCAGTGGGTTCCGCCCTGGATCATCTGGATGGCGTCCACAATCCAGGACTTGTCCTGAATGGCGCCGAAGGGGCACTGATACACGCAGTTGCCGCAGGAGATGCACTCGTTGATATCGATAGACGCCTTCTTATCCGGGCCCATGGAGATGGCCTTGGCGGGACAGCCCTTCTCACAGGGGCGCTGGTTCTTCACAATGGCGCTGTATTGGCAGGCACTGACACACTTGCCGCAGGTGATACATTTGCTGTGGTCGATGTGGGCCCGGTGGTTGACGATGGTGATGGCGTCCTTGGGGCAGGCGTGGACACAGCGGGTGGCCAGACAGCCCCGGCAGGAGGCACTGACCGTCATCTCGGTGACAGGGCACTCGTCGCAGGCGATGGGGAGCACCTCCACCACGCTGGGGTTGGTCTTGTCCCCCCCCATGGCCATCTTCACCCGGCTGCCAATAATGGCCCGCTCCTTGTAGATGCAGCAGCGCAGGCTGGACTCGGGGCCGGGGATAATCTTTTCAGGTACGTCCAGAATGCCGGTCTGGAGCCTGTCCTCCCAGGTCAGCCGGGCCACCTCTGTGAGCACCGAGGTCTTCAGTTCCTGAATTTTTGTTTCAAAAGTGTGCATATGTACCTCCTCATTTCCTCTTCGCCTGACGGCTTCTCCGTCAGGGCCAGGTGCAAAGCTTGGGTCCTATGCCATATTTTGCAGGATTTCTTTCATTTCGCTCACATTTTACTCGGACAGACGGGAATTGTCAAGAGACATTTTACACCATTCAGAACCTGTTATCCAGGCCCTTTTATACCTTGTCTACAGTGTGGAGAGGCCCCTCGCAGCCCCTCCCACGCTCCCCTCACCGGTAATAATAGCGCCAGCCCTCCGCCGTCTCTACCCGGCCCAGGGAGACCCCCATGACCTCCTCCAGGGCCCGGCTGCCGTACAGCTCCTCCGGGGTCCCGGTGCGGAGGATTTTTCCCGCCTGGAGAAGGGCCGCCCGGTGGGCGTACCGCAGGGCCAGGGTCAGGTCGTGGAGGACCATGACCACTGCCCGCCCCTCCTCCGCCAGGCGGCGGGCCAGGGCCATCACCTCCAGCTGACAGCTCACGTCCAGATAGGTGGTGGGCTCGTCCATGAGGACCGTGGGAGTGTTCTGAGCCAGGGCCATGGCCAGGTAGACCTTCTGCCGCTGGCCCCCGGACAGCTGGGGAAGCAGCCGGTCTGACAGCTCCCCGGCCCCCACCCACTCCAGGGCCCGCCGCACCATCTCGTGGTCCTCCCGGCGATAGCGCCGGGGGTAGGACAGGTAGGGGAACCGGCCGTGGAGGACCATCCGCCCGGCGGTGATGTTGGGGACCGCGCGAGACTGGGGCAGATAGGCCACACTCCGGGCGGTCTCCCGGGGGGACCGCCTCTCCAGTGGGACGCCGTCCAGCAGAACCGCTCCGCCCGTCTTGGGCAAGAGCCCGCACGCGGCCCGGAGCAGGGTGCTCTTGCCGCAGCCGTTGGGGCCCAGAACCGCCAGCACCTGGCCGGGACGGAAGTCCAGGCAAATGTCCTCCAGCACCGACCGGCCGGGGTAGCCCGCCCGCAGGTCCTTCAGCTCAATCATGCTCCGCCCCCTCTCCGCTGCTTCAGCAGCAGCCAGATGAAGAAGGGGCCGCCCGTCAGGGACAGGACCACCCCCAAGGGCAGCTCGAAGGGGGCGAACACGAGCCGGGAGGCCAGGTCGCATACCGTCAGCAGCAGTCCGCCCCCCAGGGCGGAGGCCGCCAGCAGGGGAAGGCTCTCCTCCCCCACTGCCCGGCGCATGATGTGCGGCACCAGCAGCCCCACAAAGCCCAGCAGGCCGGCAAAGCTAACCGCTGCCCCCGCCAGAGCCGCCGCCAGCATGAGCAGCACCAGCCGCACCCATTTGGCGGGCAGGCCCAGGCTCTGGGCGGTCTCCCGGCCCAGGAGGAGCAGGTCCAGCTCGTTGGACAGGCTCAAGGCGAGCAGCAGGGCGATCAGGATGACCCAGAAGGCGGGGGCCAGCCGGGCCATGGACAGATTTTTGACCCCGCCGATGCGGAAGTCGGTGTAGCCGCTGAGGGCGTCTGGGACGAAGGTGACCACGGCGTCGATGCCCGCGCTGAAAATACTGGACATGGCCACCCCGGCCAGCACCAGGGTGATTCGGGCCGCCCCGGCCCGCTCCGAAATGAACAGCACCAGCAGCACCCCCGCCAGCGCCCCCAGAAAGGCGGCGGCGGGGGTGAGCCGGACCGCCCCGGGGGCCAGAGCACAGCACAGAGCCGTGGCCAGCCCCGCCCCGGAATTCACCCCGATCACGTTGGGCGCGGCCAGCGGGTTATTCAGCACCCCCTGGATGATCACCCCGGCGCAGGCCAGCGCCGCCCCCGCCAGCAGACAGCCGCTCAGCCGGGGCAGGCGGGCGTAGAGGACGATGGAGGCCGTTGTGCCCCTCCCCCGGCCCAGCAGGGCGGAGACCACCTCCCCCGGCGGGATGGGCACCGCCCCGACAGCCAGACTGGCCACGCAGGACAGCGCCAGCAGGCCCGCCAGCAGGGCAATCAGCCCGGCCCGGCGTCTATTCCCCACAGAGGATGTCCGCAAGCTGTTCATAAGCGTCCCCCCACAGGGCGTTGGGTTTTAAGCTGTACATTCTGCGCTCCAGGATGTGGAACCGTCCCCCCTGTACGGCGCTGAGGGAGGCCCAGGCGGGGTTGGACAGGAGGGTCTCCTCCAGATTGGCCCGGGCGGCCGCCTCATCGGTGCCGTGGTAGACAGCAAAGATAAAACCCGGATCGGCCTGGAGGATGGCCTCCAGGCTCAGGTCCTCCAGGAGAGAATCATCCCCGTCGGCGATGTTGAGACAGCCCAA
>JAAVYL010000136.1 GCA_022791075.1 Lawsonibacter sp.
GGCCGGGCCACTCTGCGCGTTTGCAATCTATCCAGACTTTCTGATAATGTTTATATGTGGCATCGGCTTATTTTTGTTAGTTCCACCTGTTTTACAGATGATTGCTGGTGGAAAATTATTGCAAGCGGCGGCAATCAGTGAATAAGAATGTTTGGCGTGAGGTTCGGTTTGCTCTCTACTCAGCATTTGCGCTTAATGGCTTAATTGTCCAATTTGCACCGTTTCAGTACAAATGCAATTTCGTGGACGAAAAGTGCTTTGCTTGTGGTTTGCGAACGGCGGTCAATCTATTTTTACAAGGCAAATTTTCAGCAGCGTATCAGTCAAACAAATTGATTGTTGTGCTGGTGATTGCCGCCGCTGTTATGGTGGTAGATGTTTTATCGTATCTGTATCAACACAAAAAAGCGAAACAGCACAAAGTTACATAGACGAACGGGGCGGGGGCAATCCCGCCCCGCGCTTTTTTACAGATTGAACGCCGCCGCCAGTTTCCCGGTCGCCCCGCTCTCCAGGCGGTCAAGGGCAAATACCGCAAACCGGGGACGGGCTGTGTCACTCAACTGGGGGATTATCTCTGGGAGGGACGCTACTCCCCAAAGGTCAACGGAAAACGCATGGCCAGGAATATCTACGCCGCTACTGAAGCTGAATGCGAGGAAAAATTGGCTCAATTGATTAGGAAGATGAAAATGGAAATTGCCACTGGACTGTTCACTGGCATTCCCCAGAGTTGAAGGAAAGGCTGAATATAAAAAATGTATCACTATTATCCTTAATTCACGAAAAACTTTTGGTTTATGATTTATAAAAACCGCGATCATCAGCTTCCTGAAAACCAGGAAGGATCTGGTATGAAGCAGATTTTGATTATGTAAGTGGGATCAGAAATGGCCGTCGGCTACTCTATTCAAACGATGGGCTTTTGTTCGCAACCTATAACCATTATCGCACCTTTTATGAGATAGGATGGGAGAACCTGCTATGAACTATATCATTTTAGATTTTAATGGTATCATGTCTCTTTGGACACTACATGAGTATTAAAGAGGTGTTCAATCTGCCAGATTACTATGGGCACAATATGGACGCTCTTTGGGATTGCCTTGATTGCTCATTTGAATTTCCAACTACAATAGTCCTGAAGAATATTGAAAAAATTCCTTCAGAGATGAACGAAGCAACCAAAATAATGCTGGAACTGTTTGAAGATCTTCAGCGTGACAATGAAAAAGTGACTGTTCAGATCGAAAGCAATGGTTTTGGTGACAACTCAGCTTTCATCGTTTAACATCAGATATCCTCTGAAATGAAGATTTTTCCTGTCTGTGGCTTTCTGTGTGGTCAGTGGAAAGACCAGAGAGTATGCCATCAAGGAAAGCGAACAAAAAAGTCAGAAAAAACCGTTCTTTTCGATTGAAAAGAACGGTTTTCATGGTGGACGATACAGGACTTGAACCTGTGACCTCCCGCACGTCAAGCGGATGCTCTACCAGCTGAGCTAATCGTCCGGACAGTGAAGTTTATTATACTGGTTCCGGTTTGGTTTGTCAATAGCTAAGAGGCAAATTTTTTAATTTTGCAAAAAAATTTCATGGACCGAAACATAAAATTTTCCATGAAAAACGTTGTGGAGTGTGTTATAATAAAAACGCATATCCCATTCTTTCAGAGGAGGAATGTTCCATGTTAAAACTCGACCTTTCCAAGCTGAGCAGTTTTCTGCCCGAGGACTATGTGACCTCCCGGGAGGACAGGCTGTCCAAGGCGGCCCAGATGCTGGCCGCCCACACCGGCCCCGGCGGTGACTTTACCGGCTGGGTGACGCTGCCCCGGGACTATGACAAGGAGGAATTCAGCCGCATCCAGGCCGCGGCCAAAAGGATCCAGAAGCAGTCCCAGGTGCTGGTGGTCATCGGCATCGGGGGATCCTACCTGGGTGCCCGGGCAGTCATTGAGCTGTTGCTGTCCAACAACTACAACCTGAAGAAGAAGGACACCCCCGACATCTTCTTTGCTGGCAACGGTCTGTCCACCGATGCGCTGCTGGAGCTGCTGGAGCTCATCGGCGACCGGGATTTCTCGGTCAACGTCATCTCCAAGTCGGGTACCACCACAGAGCCCGCCGTATCCTTCCGGATTTTCAAGGGACTGCTGGAGGAGAAGTACGGCAAGGAGGGGGCTAAAGAGCGCATCTACGCCACCACGGATAAGGCGCGGGGCGCCTTGAAGGGCCTGTCTGACACCGAGGGCTATGAGGAGTTTGTGGTGCCTGACGACGTGGGCGGCCGGTACTCCGTCCTCACCGCTGTGGGCCTGCTGCCCATCGCCGTGGCCGGCGTGGACATCGACGCTCTCATGGCCGGCGCCCGCCAGGCCATGGAGGAGCTGGCCGTGCCCGGTCTGAACAATCCCGCATGGCAGTATGCCGCCGCCCGTCACGGCCTGTATCAGGGGGGCAAGAGCATCGAGGTGCTGGCCGGGTACGAGCCCCGGTTCCGCTTCTTTGCCGAGTGGTGGAAGCAGCTTTACGGCGAGAGCGAGGGAAAGGACGGCAAGGGCCTGTTCCCCGCCAGCGTGGAATTCACCGCCGACCTGCATTCCATGGGCCAGTATATTCAGGACGGCGAACGCATCATGTTTGAGACCGTGGTGAAGTTTGAGCCCGACGGAGAATATACCATCCCCAACGATCCCGCCAATGTGGACGGTCTGAATTTCCTGTCCGGCAAGCCTCTGGCCTTTGTGGCGGAGCAGGCCATGCGGGGCACCATCCTGGCCCATGTGGACGGCGGAGTGCCCAACGTGCTGCTGGAGCTGCCCAGGATCAACGAGGCCAGCGTGGGCTATCTGATTTACTTCTTTGAGTATGTCTGCGGCCTGTCCGGACACCTGCTGGAGGTCAACCCCTTCAATCAGCCCGGTGTTGAGGCCTATAAAAAGAATATGTTTGCCCTTCTGGGGAAGCCCGGCTATGAGGAGCTGAAGGCTGAGCTGGAGGCCAAGCTGTAAAATCCCAATGCTCCCCCGTCTGGGGGAGCATTTAAAAAATTCACAATTATTTTAGTTGAAATAAACCCGGGGATATGGTAAAGTATAAGTAAACAGAGGGAACCCACCCCTATGTCAAATCAGTAAGGAGTGATTTACATGATTCGCGTTATCATGGGCAAGAAAGGTTCCGGCAAAACCAAAAATGTCATCGAGATGATTAACAGCGCCGTTCAGACCGAGCACGGCAATGTGGTCTGTATTGAAAAAGGCAATAAGCTGACCTTTGATATCCATTATCACATCCGTCTGGTGGAGGCCAGCGAGTATGACATCGCTGACTACACCGCCCTGAAGGGCTTCATCAGCGGTATGTATGCCGGAAACTACGATATTACCCATGTCTTTATTGACAGCCTCACCAAAATCGTGGGCGGCGACTGCGACCATGAGACAGAGAAGTTCCTGGATTGGCTGAACAAGTTCGGTGAGAAGCACAACATCAAGTTCACCATTACAATCAGTGACGATGAGTCTCTGGCCCCCGACGGGGTAAAGAAGTTTTTCTGAATCTAATTGGCTCCCCGGCCTGGTCCGGGGAGCTGTTTTTCAGCCCGGCACAAGGGCTGCGGGGAACTGCCCCGGGGAGCATGGTCCCATAAACCGGACTGACATGGAACAAATTTTCGAATATACCTGTTGACATTTTGGAGCAGAGCGTGTATCCTAAGCACAGTTATAGAACACAAGTTCTATAACTGTGCTTTTTCAGTTTTGCGGATGCGGCACGTATGCCCTGAAAGGAAGCGGACGGAATTTTAATAAAAAAACGCCGGAGCAAAGCGAACTTTACTCCGGCGTGGTGGAGGAGGGTGGATTCGAACCACCGAAGCAAAACGCAACAGATTTACAGTCTGCCCCCTTTGGCCACTCGGGAACTCCTCCATATTCAGTTTTCGTCCTCAGTTGCCGAAAGCAATCCCAAAACAAAGCCCAGCAGGACCGGTTCGGAAAGGAGATGCAACGGAGAGAACAGGCTTTCGCATTCCACGAAAGCGAACAATCCGACGCTTACATCAGTGTGGAGCTGGTGGACGGATTCGAACCCCCGACCTGCTGATTACAAATCAGCTGCTCTACCGGCTGAGCTACACCAGCGTATGTGCGTCTGTCCAACAGCAAGCGATATTATAACAGAGAATGTGAGGTGTGTCAAGTAGAAAACAAAATTTTTTTTACGTCTCCTCTCCGGGACATTCAGGCGGAAGGAGCGATCTGGTACTGCTCCAGATGCGGCGGGGAGCAGTACCGTTTTGACCGGGGCGGAAGGAGCCGGGGACGGCGGCTGTGCGCCCGGTGTCTGGAACATGTTTACATTGAGGAGGAATCACGATGACGTTAGCCGAATTGTCTGTGGAGTACCGGATCCATGCCCAGGCGCTGGACCTGCGGATATGCCAGCTGGAGGACCGGCTGGCGCATACCCGGAATGCTGACCAGCGGTGCCAGCTGCAGGACCGCATCCGGATGCTGTCTGCCATGCTGCGGGAGGCCAGGGAGCTGGCTGTATTGACGGAGCGATACTATGACAGGGGGTACCGCCGAAATGCCAAGTACACGATATAGAAAGGGAAAGCTGTATGCCGCGGATATGGCCATGTACAGCCGGCAGATTCAGGCGGACAACAGCCAGGAGGTCAGCCGGCTGAAGCGCAACCTGATCCGCTGCCTGCGGGAGGACATTACGGCCAAGCAGCGCCAGGTGCTGCTGCTGTACTATGCGGAGGGGAAAAACATGCGGGAGATTGGGGAGGTGATGGGTCTGGACAAGTCCACCGTTTCCCGCACCATCAAGCGGGGGGAGCGGCGGCTTCAGCGGTGCCTGCGCTACGGTGCGGAGGCCTACCTGCGCAGCATGGACGACCTGTGATAGGGACAGGTCCCCGACCATCAGGCCGGGGACCACGCTTTACAATCCTAAAACTCTAGTGGCAATGGCGAAGTAAATGAGCAGGGACAGGGCGTCTACAATGGTGGTGATAAAGGGGGCGGCCATTACCGCCGGGTCGATTCCCGCTTTTTCCGCAGCCATGGGGAGCAGACAGCCCACCACCTTGGCGCATACCACGGTGAGCACCAGGGTGGAACACACCACGGCGGCCACGGTGACGGTGACGTCGGGGTTGTGCATCAGCCAGCGGTCCACCAGCATCATCTTGCCGAAATTGGCCGCACCCAGGCATACGCCGCACAGGAGAGACACCCGGACCTCTTTCCACACCACGGCCAGCACATCGGAGAACTCCACCTCGCCCAGGGACAGGGCGCGGATGACGGCCACAGAGGACTGGGAGCCGGAATTTCCCCCGGTGCCGGACAGCATGGGGATGAAGGAGGTGAGAATGACGCAGGCGGCCAGGGCGGACTCAAAGCTGGTAATGATAAGTCCGGTAAAGGTGGCGGACAGCATCAGCAGCATCAGCCAGGGGATGCGGGAGCGCCAGGTCTCCAAGACGCCGGTGCGCAGATAGGGCTTGTCGGAGGGGAGGATGGCGGCCATTTTTTCAAAGTCCTCCGTGGCCTCCTCCTCCATGACGTCCATGGCGTCGTCAAAGGTGATGATGCCCACAAGGCGGTTGTCGCTGTCTACCACGGGCAGGGCGGACAGGTCGTATTTGGAAAAAATCTGGGCCACGTCCTCCTTGTCCTCATGGGTGGTGACGGACAGGACGTTGGTCTCCATGATATCTCCGATGCGGGTCTCATAGGTGGACAGCAGCAGCCGCTTTACCGTTACCACCCCCAGCAGGACCCGGTTCTTGGTGACGTAGCAGGTGTACACCGTCTCCTTGTCCAGGCCCACTCTCCGGATGCGGGCAAAGGACTGCTCCACTGTGGAGTCGGGGTGAAGATAGACAAACTCCGTGGTCATGATGGACCCGGCAGAGTCTTTGGGGTAGTTCAGCAGCTGGTTGATCTGGCTGCGGGTGGAGGCGTCGGTGTTGCGCAGGATGCGGTCCACCAGGTTGGCGGGCATGTCCTCAATCAGGTCCACCGTGTCATCCAGATACAGCTCGTCCAATACCTCCCGCAGTTCCCTGTCGCTCAGGGCGCCGATAAGCTTTTCCTGGTCCTCTGTGTCCTCCAGATAGGCGAACACCTCTGCCGCCATATCCTTGGGCAGCAGGCGGAAGATTAGAATTTCCTGGTCCACCTCCAGCTCATCCAGAAATTCCGCAATGTCCACCTCGTTCATTTCATTCAGAATTTCCCGCAGGCGGCGGAACTGGTGCTCCCGGACCAGCTGGGTCAGCAGCTCCAGGTCGAACTTTTCATACATGTGATGCTCCCCCTTTCATGATGGAAAGGGACACAAAAAACCACAGGGACATCCGGGTGTCCGGATAAAAAAACCTGTGGCTGTGCGCAGACAACGAAGATACAGGGGCGCTTGCGCGCGCCCCTGAGCCTGTTCAGGCGGCGGAGCGGGAACCGGAGGGTACTCGCCGCGCCGCCTGTCGTCTGTGACAGCGGCCGTCTGTGTCCCATTGTCGGTCTCGGCTTTCCATTCAGGTCCCACTTCCTTTCCCTGTATCATTTGCGGATTCTTAACAGCTTATGACATTCTAACACCAAACGTTCTCTTTGGCAAGGGGAACCCGCCCTTTTGAGCTATTCCCATTCCGTCTGGGAATCCAGGGCGACCACATTGATGTAGCTGCTCCCCACGGCCAGGGGGATGGGATGGCCCAGCCGGTCCAGGAAGGCATAGCAGCTGTCCTCCCCGTCCCGCTGCCAGGTGATCTCATAGAGCAGGCCATCCCGGAGGAGGAGGCCGTCACCCGAGCCGGTTGTGCGCACCGACATGCGGCCCTTGTCATCCCCCTTCACTTGGTTTACGTCGGTATACAGCACCAGAACGTTGCTCACTGCCACAGGGGTTTCGTTGGCGCCGTCCACATAGGGGACATCCTTGCCGTTGATGTGCTGCTCAATCTGATAAAGGCCTGTCTCCTGGTCATATGTAAAATACCCGGTTTTATATTTGGAAAAGGGCACCGTCAACCTGGAGGCCTGCGCTCCGCCCTCGGGGGCCTCCCGGTCAAAGGTCCAGCCCACCTCAAAACCGCCGCTGTGGGTCCGGGCAAACTTTTCGGGGAGGTACTCCAAAACCTTCTCGCTGGAGGTAAACAGGGAGTGCTCTGTCCCCGCGCTCTTTTTCCGCTCCGGGTCCCGCCAGCACATCTGGTAGTAGGGGCCGTTTACAAAGTCGATGTTGGACATATTCCGGCTCTGCATCAGGTCGTAGGCTGCGGGGCTGCCGCCCGCGTGGATAAATATGGCGTCGTGGCCGTAAGCCAGGCTGGCGTAGTAGTCCCGGGCGGAGCGGACGCAGGCCAGGTCGCCGGTGCCATCCAGGTCCTGGAACACCGCCATCATCCGGGTGATGCCCCCCTCGGCCACAATCTCATAGATGACGTCGGCCTTGGACACCCCAACCTGGGGCAGAGCCTTGTGCAGATTGTTGAGCATGACGGCATAGGGCCGCTGGGCGTCGAACCCTTCCTCCGCGGCCTCGCCGGTGAGTGGGTTGATGTAAAGGGAGTCCGGCTCCTCCACGGGGGCGATGACGGAGATACTGGGCCCCTCGGAGCGGCTGGCGCTGCCAGGCTGAGAGGAGGTTTCGTCCCTCCCGCCGCAGGCGGCCAGGGGAAGCAGCAGGAATCCGGTCAGCAGGAGGGGGGCCCAACGTCGTTTGTTCATAATCAATTCCTCTCTTGTCCTCATTGGTTTAAGGTACCCTTTTATCATACGCCAGTTTTTGTGGAAAGTCAACAAAAAACCCGCCGTCCGGCGGGCGGCGGGCTCTAACCTTATCCGTTGGAGGGCAGAACCGAGGCGATGGCCCCGGCAAAGGCGCTCATGGGCATAGTCTGGAGGAGGATGCGGCCGGGGCCGGTAATCACCGTGTTAAACAGCCCTTCGCCGCCGAAGAGAACGTTTTTAACCCCCTTCACGCTCTGGATGTCAATGGTGCAGGTGGCGTCCATCATGGCCAGGTTTCCGGTGTCCACAATCATCTGCTGGCCGGGAGCCAGGGTGTATTCCACGCCGTATCCGTCAATCTCCAGAAAGGCCATACCGCGGCCGGACAGCTTCTGCATAATAAAGCCCTCGCCGCCAAAGAAGCCGGCCCCCATCTTCTTCTGGAAGAACACCGACAGCTCCACCCCCTGCTCTGAGGCCAGAAAAGCGGACTTCTGGGCCACAATGGGCTTGTCGGGGGTAACCTCAACGGGCAGGATGGCGCCGGGAAAACTGGAGGCAAAGGCAATCATCCCCGGCCCGCCCTGGGCGGTGTAAAAGTTCTGGAACATGGATTCTCCGGAAAACATCCGGCCAAAGGCCTTTCCAAAGCCGCCGGCGGAGGTTTTCATCTCCATGTTGGGGCTCATCCACACCATGGAGCCCTTTTCGGTGATCATGGTCTCCCCTGCGTTCAGGTCACAGATGACCACTGGGGTGGGTTCGCCCTGAATTTTATAGTTCATATGTATCCGCTCCTTTTAATTGCCGCGCCGTATTCGGGCTGGATCAGCCAGACGGGCGTCATGGCCGTCCGCGGAGGGGACCCCGCCTTCAGCTCCTGAAGCAATCATAATACTGCCCGGACAAAAATTCAAGAGGGATTTTAAAAAGCAGTCTGGGGCCGCGCAGGTTATTGACACGCCTGGCGCTTTCGAGTATAATCAAAGGGTTAAAAAACACGGAGGGAGCGGGCTGCGTGAAACAATTTTTTGGTATGAGTCAGCGGGGCAATCTGGAGGAAGCGATCCAGGGCCTCTACAATCCCCAATTTATCATGCTGCTGTCCAATGACGTTCAATTTGAAGACCATGTACAGGCCCTGGAAAAGCGGTTCCCTGGAGTTCCCAGCATAGGGTGTATCGGAATGAGCTATCAGACCCAGGTTATTGAGCATGGGGTGGGTGTGATTGCCTTTTCCGACGGTGTCACGGCTGTATCCAATGTTCTCGAGCAGGTGTCCACCATGCCGGTCAAATACATACGCCGCCTGGAGCAGGACCTTCAGACGGTGAACGGCTCTGGCCGGGATACGGTCTGTATCGACTTCTGTGCCGGCAACGACGCCTGCGTGCTGACCACGGTGAACACCTCTCTGCGGCAGCGCGGCATCCCGCTGGTGGGCGGTACTGGAGACCAGGGCAAGGTCTCGGCCAACGGGGTCGTCTATGAGGACGCAGTTGCGTACGGCCTGGTCCGGAACCAGAACGGGCGGGTCAAGACCTATAAGGAGAACATCTATCACCAGCTGGGGCAATACCGGTTTATCGCCTCTGACACAGATCGGTCTAACTACATCCTGGGGTCGCTGAACGGCAAGCCGGCCAAGCAGGTCTACAAGGACATTCTCCACGTCTCGGACGAGGAAATTTTAACTCGAACCTTCCAAAACCCCTTTGGAAAGGTCAACGGGGATGACACCTGCATCATCTCCATCAAGGAGGTCCAGGGCAATGCCCTGGCCTGCTTCCGCCAGGTCAACGACTCCGACGTTTTGATTCTGCTGGAGCTGGGGGACTACCAGGCGATCACAAGGGAGACCATTCAGCAGATCTGCCGGGATTTCCCCCGCCGTTCCGCCATCTTCTCGATTAACTGCCTGTTCCGATACAAGCTGTTCTCTGAACACAACTATATGCAGACCTATCTGCGGGACATGGCGGCTTTGGGCAGCCACGCCGGCTTCGTCGGCTATGGCGAGCACTATAACAACCGCTTTGTCAACCAGTCCATGACCTGCGTGGTCTTTGAATGAGGGAGAGGATGGCTATGTTATTTGGAAAAAAAGACCGAAAGGCTCCGGCGCGGCCCCAGGAAAAAAAGGGCCTCTACCCCATTCTGCATGTGGCGGGCAGCCTGAAGTCCTACCAGAAGGAGCTGGTGCAGAAGGAGGTTGCCTCCCTCTGGGAGTTGAGCATGGTGGGGGCCGCCTTTGGCGACGTTCTGAAGGCGGCGGACCATTTTCAGGAGAAGCTCCAGGACATGGGGCAGTCCTTCTCCAACATCAATCAGACTGCGGAGCAGTTTGCCCAGGTGCGCAATGAAATTGCGCAGAGCGTGTCCCAGGCCCAGGGCCAGATTGAGCAGCTTGGACAGACCTCCGCGCAGGTGCAGCAGTCCTACGACGCCATGGCGGAGACCTTCTCCCAGCTGCAGTCCGCAATCCGGGAAATTCAGCAGTGCATGGGTAAGATCGTCTCCATCGCGGATCAGACCAATATCCTGGCCATAAACGCCTCTATTGAGGCGGCCAGGGCCGGCGAGGCGGGCAAAGGCTTTGCTGTGGTTGCCGCTCAGGTGAAGCAGCTGGCTGAGGAGATCAAAGTGCTGTCCGGCGAGGTAAATACTGGCGTCAACGATGTGGAGAGCCGCGCAGGCGAGCTCAATGACAGCATTCAGACCTCCCAGGCGACCCTGGGCCAGAATGCGGGGATTGTGGCCCAGACTGACGAGAGCTTCCGCCAAATCACGGCCGCCGCCGAAGGTGCTGTGTCGGTTCAGGATGAAATCTCCGGCGTTATCCAGTCCTCCCAGCAGGAGCTGCACACCCTGCGGCAGTTCTTTGATCAGATCAAGGACGGCTACCGGAAGGTGGTGGAGCACATCGACCGTGCCAGCCGCCTGGGAACCACCAAGAGCGCCATGTTTGAGGATATGGACAATATGATTTCCCAGATCCCCCCCATTGTCAACGATATCGAGACCAGACCCTGACCATCTGCGCCCGCCCGGCCCTCTGCCGGACGGGCGTTTTTCTCCTCTGTCCCGGCTGAATGGGAATCTTCTTTCCGCAGATTGTTTGTAGGGGCGGCCACAGGCCGCCCCTACAAACAGATCAGGGAAAATCAATCGGGATAGAATGTGTAGACAAACACTCCCCGGTTGCATTTCCCCCTTTACATTTCTCTCCATCTCATATATAATAAGCTGACAAAACAGAAAGTGTGGGAAGGATATGCTCCAATTTGACGAATATAAGGTAAAGCTGAACAACCTGCTCCCTGCCCTGAAGGAGCTGGCCCAGGCGCTTGACCTGGAGGCAGCTGAGCGGGAACTGGATATGCTCCAGGCAGAGTCTGCCGCTGACGGCTTTTGGGACAATTTGTCCAAGGCGCAGAAGGTGCAGCAGCGCATCAAGAACCTCCAGGACAAGGTAGACAGCCAGAGTAAACGTCAAGGTCAGTGGGATGACCTGATGGCTCTGTGTGAGATGGGTAATGAGTTTGAGGATGCCAGCCTTATCCCTGAGCTGGAGGAGGGCTTTGCCTCTCTGGAGAGGAATATGGAGACTGCACGGCTGGAGACCCTGCTCACCGGGGAGTATGACCGCTCTAATGTGATTCTCACCATCCATCCCGGTGCCGGCGGCACCGAAGCCCAGGATTGGGCCCAGATGCTCTATCGGATGTACACCCGCTGGACCGAACGCCGGGGCTTTACCTATCAAATTATGGATTATCAGGAGGGGGACGAGGCGGGTATCAAATCGGCCACCATCATGATTGAGGGTGCCAATGCCTATGGCTACCTCCGGGGGGAGCATGGCGTTCATCGGCTGGTGCGGGTCTCCCCCTTCGACGCCAACGCCCGGCGGCAGACCTCCTTTGCCTCAGTGGAAGTTATGCCCGACCTGCCCGAGGACGTGGAGGTTGAGATCCGCCCCGAGGATATTGAGATGCAGGTGTATCGGGCCTCCGGCGCCGGCGGCCAGCACGTGAATAAGACCTCCTCTGCTGTCCGCCTCATCCACAAGCCCACTGGTGTGGTGGTGGCCAGCCAGCAGGAGCGCAGTCAGTTCCAGAACAAGGACAACTGTATGAAGATGCTCCGGGCCAAGCTGGTGGAATTGCAGATGCAGGAGAAGGCGGAGAAAATCTCTGACCTGAAGGGCGTCCAGCTGAAGATCGAGTGGGGCAGCCAGATTCGCTCCTACGTCTTTATGCCTTACCAGATGGTAAAGGACAACCGCACCGCCTTTGAGACCAGCAATATCAATGGCGTGATGGACGGCGATCTGGACGGCTTCGTCAACGCATACCTCACCGCCGAGGCCACGGGGAACTGGGCGACAAAATAACCCCATATTCCATCTCCCCACAGGCCAGATGAAAAAATCTGTATAGTTTACGGTCACGCCGAGGCGGTACGGAGAATGGTACTCTGCGCCGTTTTTGTAAGTATCAATTCAAAAACAGCTCGTTGATTTTGTGCTCCGAACACGCCTTTTTCAGTTTCTGCGCAGCTCCGGCCAGCAGCAGTTTATTCAGTGTTCTGGCTTGGGTCGGGCAGATGGTGATACACCGCATACAACTGATGCAGACTTCCGCATCAGTCTGGGACGGTTTATCTGCCGGTATCGCCCCCACTGGACACTTTTCTGCACACAGGCCGCAGTCGGTACAGTTTTTCCCAGCCTTGGGCTTGAGGGGAACGCCGTTGTACCCCCGATAGGGCATGTTGCCGGGAACTTTCACGCTGGTGGGAGCGGTACCCGTTTCGATTGCTGCTCTGATCTGACACGCAAACTGGCCCAATTCTGCCAAATCCTCCTGATTGGGACGGCTACTGGCATATTGGCGCATAATGGAATGCTCCGCGACCGCAGCCACAGCTGCAACACAGCAAAAACCCGTTTGAATCAGCGTGTCTTTCAGCTCCAGCAGCGTATCTTCATAGGCTCGATTGCCGTAGACCGCTGCCAAAACCGCTTTTGCTCCGTTTCCACTCATATTGGCCAGGCGGGAGATTGCTGGAACAGGGACACGTCCGCCGAAGCTAGGGACGGCGACAACACAAATATCATCAGCAGTAAAAGAAAAAGAGCTGAAATCTGCTGCGGGGTTGGTCAGGTCGATCTCTCGCACCTCCGAGCCAAAGCCTGCAGCCAGACAATCCGCGACCTTCTTTGTTCCCCCAGTGGGGCTGAATAGAATTGAGTAAATAGACATATGCGGCAGCCTCCTCATCGTTTCTTGTATTGTATATCAGATGGTTTGTACTGTCAATCGAAAATCAAAAACCGCTTGAAAAGTTCATAAAAACGAACAATTCAAGCGGTTTCTGGCACGCCCGAAGGGACTCGAACCCCCAACATTCAGAACCGGAATCTGACGCTCTATCCAATTGAACTACGGACGCACATCTCAGAGGTGCTATGCTAGTATAGCACCTCTGAGCATTTTTGTAAAGAGGAAAATTGCCAGTTACACAGAAAATTTGAAGAAAATCAATTCAGCCTTTCCCAGTAAGGAGCCAGCTCGTCGGCGCTGGGGTCGTCGAAGACCTTGGCAAAGATCTCGCCCTCCATGGTTTCGTGGTCCAGCAGGTACTGGGCGGTGACCTCCAGCTCCTTCCGGCGCTGGGTCAAGATGCGCTTACAGTCGGCATAGGCCTGGTCGATAAGGGTGCGGACCTCCTGATCAATAAGGGCGGCCACCTCCTCAGAGTAGCTCTTGGCCTGGGCCATAGACCGGCCGATAAACACCTCATCGTGGCCGGTTTCAAAGACCACGCTGCCCAGCCGTTCACTCATGCCGTAGCGCATTACCATATTCCGGGCGATGGAGGATGCCCGCTGGATATCACTGCCCGCACCGGTGGAGATATCTCCAAGGACCAGTTGTTCTGCCACCCGTCCGCCCAGACAGCGGGCGATCTGTTCCGTGAGCTCCTGTCTGGACTGATAGGCATGGTCCTCGTCGGGCAGGGAGATGGTCATACCGCCGGCCTGTCCCCGGGGGACGATGGTGATCTGGTGGACCGGGTCGGCAGTGGACAGCTCATGAATGACCACGGCGTGGCCCGCCTCATGGTAGGCGGTGAGTCTTCGGGTGCGTTCTGTAACAACCCTGCTGCGCTTTTCCGGACCGGCAATGACCTTCAGCATGGCGTCATGGAGGTCGGCCCGGGTGAGAAAGCGTCTGTCCTGCCGGGCGGCCAGAAGGGCGGCCTCGTTGAGCAGATTTTCCAGGTCGGCTCCAGTAAAGCCGGAGGTAGCCTTGGCCACGTCTCTGAGGACCACATCCTCCGCCAGGGGCTTCTGACGGGCGTGGACCTTCAAAATGTCCTCCCGGCCCTTGATGTCAGGCAAGCCCACATAGATCTGCCGGTCGAAGCGGCCGGGCCGCAGCAGGGCGGGGTCCAGAATATCCTGCCGGTTGGTGGCGGCCAGCACAATCACGCCCTCGTTGGAGGCGAAGCCGTCCATCTCCACCAGCAGCTGGTTCAGGGTCTGCTCCCGCTCGTCGTGGCCGCCGCCCAGGCCGGTTCCCCGCTGGCGGCCCACGGCGTCAATCTCGTCGATAAACACGATGGTGGGGGCGTCCTTTTTGGCCTGGTCAAAGAGGTCCCGGACCCGTCCGGCCCCAACGCCCACATAGAGCTCGACAAAATCAGAGCCGGAGATGGACAGAAACTGCACACCCGCTTCCCCAGCCACAGCCTTGGCAATCAGGGTCTTGCCGGTACCTGGGGGGCCCACCAGCAGCACGCCCTTGGGAATGCGGGCCCCCAGGGAGGTGAATTTTTGGGGGTCCCGGAGGAAGTCCACAATCTCCTGCAGCTCCTCCTTTTCTTCCTCCGCCCCGGCCACGTCCTCAAAGGTGACCTTCTTTCTCTGGTCAGACAGGGTACGGGTGCGGGCGTGGCTGAATCGGGCGGCTCCGGGGGCGGAACCCCCTCCGCCGGTCCCCCGCTGGCGGACGATAAGAAACCAGAACAGGCACAGCACTGCCGCTGCCACCAGATAGGGGACCAGGCTGTACCACCAGGAGCCCTCCAGCCCTGGAGGGTAGTCAAAGCCCTTCAACACGCCGGAGTTCAGCTGATCGTTGATGACGTCCCGCATGTCGAAATAGAATAGGCGGGGGTCAGAAACGTGGCAGACGAGCCGGAAGGACTCCGCGCCGTTCTCTCCCCGGAGGGTAAGGGTGAGGGTTTTATCCTCCAAAGTGAAGTATTCCACCTGCCCCTGAAGAAAATAGGTGCGGATCTGACTGTAGGTGGGGGCGTCCGCCTGTTCCATCTGCCGCAGGGCGGTGAAGGCGAACGCCGCCACCAGGGCCAGCAGCAGATACAGCGTGATGTCCCGCGGGCCAAAGCGTCTCATAGGCATAAGTCCTTTCGTGGAAATACATACAGGGGCGGCGCCCCCGGGGGTTTGTTATCCCCCATAAACCTCCGGCTTTAAAATGCCGATATAGGGCAGGCTGCGGTATTTTTCTGCATAGTCCAGGCCATAGCCCACCACAAAGGCGTCGGGGATGGAAAAGCCGGAATAGTGCAGCTTCACCGGCTTGACCCGGCGGTCTGGCTTGTCCAGCAGGGCGCAGAGGCGGACAGAGGCCGGGTGGCGGTGCTCCAGAATATTCAGCAGATAGCTCAGGGTGTTGCCGCTGTCCAGGATATCCTCCACCACAATAACATGCCGGCCGGTGATGTCCTCAGACAGGTCCTTGGTGATCTGCACCTGTCCGCTGGAGGTGGTGCCTGTTCCATAAGAGGACACAGACATGAAGTCCAGGGTACAGGGCAGGTCCACTGCCCGGCACAGGTCGGCCATAAAGACAAAGGACCCCCGGAGGATGCCGATAAACATAATCTCCCTGCCGGCGTAGTCCGCCTCAATCTGCCGGGCAATTTCCTCCACACGTTTTTTCAGCTGCTCCTCTGTAAATAATATCTCCTGAATATCTTTCTCTAACATGGAAATTTTCTTCCTTTCCAAATGTGTTTCAACGGCCCCTATTCCGCTGGCGTGACGGTGATATGCCATGCGCGGTGTCCCTCCTGGGCGGCAAAGGCCTGGTCGGGGCCCAGACCGGCCACAGCGGCAATCCGGCCTGCGCAGTCGAAGACGGGGAGGACGTCCCGCTGAAAGCGGGGCAAACGGGCTTCAATCATCCATTTTTTCACTGTTTTGCCCAGCCGGCCGGGGGGAGTGAAGCGGTCGCCGGTGCGGCGGGGGCGGGTCTCCAGCGCGGGGAGGGAGCCCTGCTCCAGCCAGAACTCCCAGGGGCTCTGGGACTGGCCGCAGTACTCCTCCGGCTGGCAGACGATGTGCCAGGAGCCGCAGCACAGTGTGCCGGGCAGGGGGAGGGAGGCTCGTTCCAGTGGGATGGGCCCCAGCCGCGGAACCAGCAGCAGCCTGTCATAGGCGCGACGGGCGTTGGTCCCATGGGGGAGGCAGACTTCCGCGGAGGGATCTGTCCCCCGGCACAGCCGCAGCAGGGCGTTCAGATGGACGGCCCCGCAGTTTTGGTCTCCGCCCCACAGACGGCCCAGCAGCAGCCGAAGCGCCCGGCTGGCAATGGGCTCGGGAGCGGCGGAGATCAGGCCGGCCTCAATGGACAGCCCGCCCCCCTGGGAGACGGCCCGTTCTGCCAGCTCCTGAGCCAGGCCGGTGAGGCAGGCCTCGTCTGCGCGGAGGAGGGCGGCAGTCTCCGCCATGCGGGCAAAGAAGCCGGGGGCGATGTCCTCCAGCACCGGAAGGATCTGATGGCGGATGCGGTTTCGGGTGTATAGGTCACTGGCATTGGAGCTGTCCTCCATGTGCGGCAGGGACTGCCGGAAGAGGTAGTCCTCCACCTGAGACCGGGAGACGGTGAGCAGGGGACGAATGATATTGTCCCTGCGGGGCAGGATCCCCCCCAGCCCCCGCAGGCCGGAGCCCCGGGCCAGATGGAAGAGGATGGTCTCCACATTGTCGCTGGCGGTGTGGGCAGTGGCAATGAGGTCCGCCCCCGCCTCCCGGGCCGCCTGCTGAAGAAATTGATAGCGCATATCCCGGGCGGTCTCCTCCAGGCCGCTTCCCCGGCGTTTTGCCTCCGCCGCCACGTCGCCGGAGCCGGTGAACAGAGGGACGGCGGGGAGCATAGAGCCGTCAGACAGGTGCTGCCTGCCGCAGCACAGCTGGACGAACTGGGCCACAAACCGGGCGTCCCGGTCAGCCTCCGCCCCCCGCAGCAGGTGGTTATAGTGGGCGGCGGCCAGGGTAAAGCCCAGCTTGCTGCGCAGCTGGTACAGGGCGTGGAGCAGGACCACGGAATCCGCCCCGCCGGACACGGCGCACAGCACCCTGGACCCGGCGGGAATCAGGTCCTGCTCCCGGATATAGCGTTCTATCTGTCTCAGCATAGCAGGACCTCCTTGTTTAAACAGCGGCACAGCTTCAGTATGCGGGAACCCATTCCGGGAATGTAATGCCAATGCCCAGGCGGGGGAGGATCAAAACACACTCATACAGGACCCAAAGGCCGAATCCAATCAGGATGATCTGAGCAAAAGAGGCGAAAAAACAGGCGTCCTCCAGCTTTTTCAGCTCGGCACGGCGGCGCTCCACCACAAAGCCCTCCAGGCGCATAAGGGGATACAGCTCATCACAGGTTTGCTCGTGGGCCCGCCAGTTTTGCACCATGTGCCTGACGCTCCGCACCACCAGCCTGATCTGGGCCGCGGCCACCAGAGCCACTGCCGCGGCGGGTTTCCAGCCTCTGGGCAGCGCATCGGTAAGGATCAGCAGCAGGGCGCCCAGACTGCCCTGCCCGATGCCGGCGAACATCTGCCGCATGGTCCGCCAGGTGATCTGCCAGGCAAGGGCCTGCGCGCTGAGCTCTTCGTCCATTTGTCTCCCCCCTCAGTCCTCAACGGGCGTGATCTCCACTGCCAGGTGGAAATTTGAGGTGTAGCGGACCCGGTAGCGCCGGGCGTGCTCCCAGTTCCAGACGGCGGTCCGGGTCTCGTCATACAGCCGCTCCTGGTCCGGGGAAAAGTCCAGGGCGTTGGGGACATAGACCCGCACCCACTCGCCCCCGGTGTCCCTGCCGACGACCCCATAGCAGGTGACCGGTGCGGGCTGGCCCTCCCCGTAGGGGCCGGGCAGGCGGCTGGGGCGGGCCTTGGGGCTGATCCACACCTCCGCCTGGACCAGGAAGCTTGTCTCGATCTGGGTCAGGTCCTCCTTGGCCTGGAAGGGGAGGCTGGGAATATGCTCATCTTGCAGCATCCCGCCGCTGCCCAAAAGGATCAGAAAACACAGGGCCGCGGAGGCAAAATACCACAGGGCCGCAGAGCCGTATTGGCTCCCGCCGGACATGGTTCTGCCCCGGTGACAGGCTTTTTCCTCCCCACTCACCATGTCCCAGCTGTCAATCTCCTCCAGCCGGGGGATGACCTCCTCCTTCCAGACCCCACAGTGGACCACCCAGTTGTGGATAGCCCGGGGCAGGCAGAGGGCCAGCAGGACCGCGCTGCCCCCGCAGGCCGCGCCGCAGAGAATCAATAGCAGCCAGTACCAGCGCAGATAGCCGGTGAGCAGGTCGTGGGCGGGGGAGACTTCCCCGGCGGCGGACCCCCAGAGCCAGCCTGTGAGCTGGGGGGAGAGGAGAGCGATCATCAGAAACAGAACCCCAAAGGTGAGCAGAAGCACCGTGAAGAAGCGTGAGCAGGCCCGGCGCACCACCGGGTCCCGGTTCACCTGTTTGATGTATTCTCTTTCCTGAGGAGAGCGGCGGAAAGGTCCCATGACAAATTCCCCCCTAATTTTCCACTGGCTCCGCCGAGACCACCAGACGGAAATTTGAGGTGTAGGACACCTCATACCACTGGACACCGTCCCAGTTCCGATCGTAGGCCCTGCCGATGACCACAAAGCCCTCCGGGTCCAGCGTGGATTCCAGCGCCTCCGGAAAGCGGAGGGTGATCCCGCTCCGGCCGGCGCCGGGGCTGAAAATGGTTCTGCGAATCACCTGCCAGCCCTCCGGCTGGTCGGTGAAAAGGGGGTCCGGGTGGGACTGTCCGCTGATGAAAACGGTCATCCGCCGGGTCTCGCCCGCCTCAATCTGCTGAATGTCTGCCTGGGCGAGGTCGCATAGGGCGAGGGGCCCGTCTGCGCTCAGCATCCCCGGCATCATGGCCACGAACAGGGGCAGGAAGAGGGGCGTGAGCAGGAAGGGGGCCAGCCGCACCTCCTTCCGGGTCTTTGGGTCCAGCTTTCGGGACATGAGCCAGGCGATCAGGGCGATAAACGCCCCAAAGATCAACGGCGACAGCAGGCCCAGAACAGCCTGGAACAGATATCCGGCCCAATAGGCCCGAAGGATAGCCAGGGCGGGGGAGCCCTGGGCCGGGCAGATCAAAAGGAGCATAGGCGGCAGGGCGGTGGCGGCAAGCCACAATCCTCCAAAGCCGCCAAAGGCGAGGAGCGGGGGGAGGAGCGTCAAAGGCAGGGTGTCGGGCGGGAGGGGCGGTGTTTTGCTGGGATTGATGTATGGGACAACAGGCACAGAACCCTCCCTCCTCAATACTCCTCCCGCCGCCACTCCATGTCGGTAAAGGTGGTGAACTCGGGGGTCCACTGCAGCTCCACGGTCCCGGTCTCTCCGTGGCGGTTTTTGGCGATGATGCACTCGGCCAGGTTCGGGTTTTCAGACTCCTTGTTGTAATAGCCCTCCCGATAGAGGAAGAGGACGATATCGGCGTCCTGCTCGATGGCCCCGGACTCCCGCAGGTCAGACAGCATGGGCCGCTTGTCCTGCCGGGACTCGTTGGCCCGGGAGAGCTGGCTGAGGCAGAGCACCGGAACATCCAGCTCCTTGGCCATAATTTTCAGGCTGCGGGAGATGTCGGAGACAATCTGCTGGCGGTTTTCCCCCCGGTCAGATTTGCCCCCGGCGGACTGCATCAGCTGAAGGTAGTCCACCACCACCAGCCCCAGGTTTTCCACCCGGCGGCACTTGGCGTTGATGTCCGCCACGGTGACAGTGGAGTCGTCGTCAATGAGGATTGCGGAGCGGTTCAGGGAGTCGGCGGCGGCGGCCACGCTCTCCCAGTCCTGGTCGGTGAGCTTGCCGGTGACCAGCTTTTTGTTGTCCACAAAGCACTCGCTGGAGATCAGCCGCAGGGCCAGCTGCTCCCGGCTCATCTCCAGAGAGAAGAAGGCCACCTTTTTCCCTGAGCGTTTGCCCGCGTCCAGGAGGATGTTCAGAGCCATAGAGGTTTTGCCCATGCCGGGCCGGGCGGCCAGCAGAATGAGGTCGGAGTTATTCAGGCCGGAGATGGCCCGGTCCAGATCCCGCAGGCCGGTGGACAGCCCTGGAATGGCGCTTTCGCTGGCGGCCAGCTCCTCCAGGCGGTCATACACGTCGATGATAACCTGAGAGATGGGCACCAGTCCCCGGGCGGCCCGGCCCTGCCGGATGGCATAGATGCGCTGTTCCGCCGCCTCCAGGATATCCTGGCCCGTGGCGGTGCCCTGCTGAATCAGGGCAGTGAGCTCACCGGCGGTCTCCGCAACCCGGCGCAGCAGGGTTTTGTCCTTTAAAATTTCAATGTACTCCCCCACATTGGCGGCAGTGGGGGTGGTGTCCATGAGCTGGAGGATATAACCCCGGGACTGGTTGGGGTCGTAACAGCCGTTTTTCCGCATGTTCTCCAGAACCGTCACCGGGTCGATGGTGAGGGAGTAGTTGAACATGGTATAGATGGTCTCGTAGATATCCCGGTTCTGCTGAAGATAGAAGTCGTCCGGGCGCAGCTTGTCAATGACCTCCGACACACATCGGGGGTCGATCAGCATGGAGCCCAGAACCGCCTGCTCCGCCTCCACGCTGTGGGGCAGCTGCCTAAGTAAAAGCTCGTCAGTCTCCGTGGGCATAATCAGCCCTCCGTCACCATCACGTTGACGGTTCCGCTGACCTCATAGCCCAGCTTCGCCTTAATCTGATAGCTGCCGCAGGATTTGATGGGCTCCTCCATGACCAGCTTGGTCTTGGGGATACTGAGGCTGTGCTGGGCGGCCAGGGCCTCAGAGACCTCCTTGCCGGTAACGGCGCCGAAGAGCCGCCCACCCTCGCCGGCCTTGGCGGAAATCTTCACCATCAGGCCCTCCAGCCTTTTGGCAACAGCCTCGGCCTCCGCCTTCTCGGCGGCCTCCTGGGCCTGGCGGGCCTTCTCCTGCTGCTTCATGGTGTTCACGTTCTCGGCCGTGGCGGCCACTGCCAGCTTTCTGGGCAGAAGGAAGTTCCGGGCGTAGCCGTCGGAGACCTCCACCAGCTGGCCCTTCTTTCCCTGGCCGCGCACATCCTGCTGCAAAATTACCTTCATATCAATCAATCCTTTCTAAAATACTGTTTTGGTGCTGTCAGCCCTCTCCGCAAGAGGGCCCTTTATTCCTCCGCCAGATACTGGTCGATGGCCCGGGCCAGATCCTGGGCCACTTCGTCCACTGATTTGTCTGAGATCTGGCCGCCGGCGGCTGCGGCGTTGCCCCCACCTCCCAGCTTCTCCAGGATGAGCTGCACGTTGGTGTCACCCATGGAGCGGCCGGAGATATTCACCCGCTCCCCGTCGGGAGAGATGACGAAGGAGGCGTCGATGCCGATGATGTTCAGCAGTTCGTCTGCCGCCTGGGCGGCCACCACCCGTCCAACCGGTTGGGCGGCCACGGCCACGGCGATATGGTCCCGATACAGCCGGGCGTTCTGGATAATGGCATATTTGGCAATGGTGCCCTCCAGGTCGTTCTGGAACAACTTTTTCACCTCGGCGGTGTCAGCGCCTGAGCGGCGGAGGAAGGCCGCCGCCTCAAAGGTGCGGCCGCCGGTGCGCATGGTAAAGTTTTTGGTGTCCAACACAATACCGGCCAGCAGGGCCTCGGCCTCCGCCCGGAGCAGGTGGGCCGGTTCCATAACGTATTGGAGCAGCTCGGTGACCAGCTCGGAGGCGGAGGAGGCGTAGGGCTCGTGGTAGTTCAGGGCC
Source organism: Lawsonibacter sp. (assembly GCA_022791075.1). Taxonomy (GTDB): domain Bacteria; phylum Bacillota; class Clostridia; order Oscillospirales; family Oscillospiraceae; genus Lawsonibacter. The sequence goes on from JAAVYL010000136.1 coordinate 21,832, forward strand.
GCGCCCTCGATATAGGTGGCCGCCCGGCGGTGATGGTCGATGACTGCCACCCGGTTGCAGGACTGGAGGAGCTCCAGGGCCTGGACCTGCTCGGGGCGGTTGGTGTCCACCACCACGACCAGCGAGCGCCGGTCCGCGATGACCAAGGCCTCCTGAGCGGAGAGGAAGCAGTCGTGATACTCGGGCAGGGGGGCCAGCCGGTCAATGAGCTCCTGGGCGGGGGAGGCTCCCGACTCCCGGATGATATGGGCGGGGACGCCGTTCTTCCGGCACAGGGCGCACACCCCGGCGGCGGCCCCCACGGCGTCATTGTCCGGGGCCTTGTGGCCCATGATAAAGACCTGGGAGGAGTCAGACACCAGGGAGGACAGGGCGTTGGCCATGACCCGGCTCTTGACCTTGGTGCGCTTCTCGGTCTCCTTGGAGCGGCCGCCATAGAACTCAAAGGTGAACCTGTTACGGATGACCGCCTGGTCTCCCCCCCGGGACAGCGCCATGTCGATGGACAGGTTGGCGAAGTCCAGCAGTTCTCTGTAGCTGTCTGCGTCCTGGCCGACGCCGATGGACAGGGAGGCGTTCATCCCGCTGGGATTGACCACCTGGTGGACGCTGTCCAGAATATCGAACTTGCTCTCCACGAATTTGGCCAGATACCGCTCCTCAAAGATGAGCAGATATCTCTCACGCTGGTAGCGGCGCATACAGCCGCCGGTGTCTGCCACCCAGTTCTCCAGCCGGGAATCAATCTCAGCCATGATGTTGGACCGTTCGTTCTCCGAGAGGTTCTTCATCAGGTCGTCATAGTTGTCCAGCAGGAGCACTGCGGCCACCGGGCGGCTGGCCTGATAGCGGTCACGGGTCTGAGACAGCTCGGTGATGTCCACCCAATAGGTGGTGGCCAGAAAGCCGCCGCTGCGTCCCCCGGTGCGCACCAGATGGCCGTAGACCAGAAAGCGCCGTCCGGCGTAGGCCACCTCGTCAGGGCACTGGTTTTTGCCCTCCATAAGCCACCGGGTATCAAATCCCGGGATCAGGGCAGAGAGCTTTGCGTCATACAGGTGCTCCCGCTGGCCGGTCAGGCGGAGAAACCGGTCGTTGGTCCAGATGATGTCGTCACTCTCCGGGCGGAAGAGCACCATGGGCAGGGGAGAGTTGACCATAGTATCCTTGGTGGCGGAATCCACGTTGCCGGTGTAGCTGTCCAGATACCTGCTGATTTCCTTGCGCCGCCGCCGGGAGCTCTCCCGGCTGTAGAGGCCCAGGCAGGCCACAGCGGCCAGTTCCGCGGCCGCCAGCGGCCAGCAGAACACAGCGGACAGCAGGGCAAAGACAATCAGGCAGATGAAATACAGCCGGAAGCTGGGCTGGAGCAGCTTGTTCAGTTTTCGATTCAAGAAAAGTGCCCCCTCTTGTGTAACTTCCAATATAAAAGGTATTTTATTATATCAGAAAGGAGCGGAAAGCACAAGTACAAAATAAACGGGGGAGGCCCTTGACCGGGACGAAAATGCTGTTATAATAAAGGATACTCCAGGACCCGTATCCACAGCCGTGAAAGCAGGTGTTTCGGGGCTGTGAATGCGGGCCCATGAGAATTGTTCAGGAGGGATTTACTATGGAAATCAAAATCACCCGCGCCGCCGCACTGAAGGAGAAGCCCGACTCCTCCACGCTGGTGTTCGGCAAAGCCATGACCGACCATATGTTCATTGTGGACTATGACGCTGGCCAGGGCTGGCACGACCCCCGCATCATCCCCTATGGCCCGCTCCAGATCGACCCCGCCGCCAAGGTGCTCCACTACGGCGAGGAGATCTTTGAGGGCCTGAAGGCCTACCGCACTGACAGCGGCTCCATCCAGCTCTTCCGCCCCAGAGACAACATTGCCCGGATGAACAACTCCGCCGCCCGTCTGTGCCTGCCCCAGATTCCGGAGGAGCTGGCCCTGGCCGGCATCACCGAGCTGGTGAAGGTGGAGCAGGACTGGGTTCCCCGGGAGAAGGACACCTCTCTGTACATCCGGCCCTTTATGATCGGCCTGGACGCCGCACTGGGGGTTCACTCCTCCCACCATGTGCAGTACATCGTGGTGGTGTGCCCCGTGGGGGCCTACTACCCCGAGGGGCTGGACCCGGTAAAGATTTA
>JAAVYL010000137.1 GCA_022791075.1 Lawsonibacter sp.
CTGGGCGATAATTATGGTTTCATTTTAATAATGCAATACTGCGGCTGTCAAGTGGTCTGCGGCATTGTTCACGATTTTTTCATAATCAGCTAAACGGCGCAACCCAATTGGCCGGATTGCGTTAAGGGCCAGATACACCGTATCTGGCCCTTAAATCGCTTAATTTAATGACATTGCCCGGCCGGGGGTGCGTTTTTCATTTTGATTGGGCCGAGGAGGCCCTCTTTTTTCGCTTGGCAGCCATGTACCGGTCCTCCTCGCTGAAGATGCAGCCACAGTATTTCTGCATGTAGAAGCCGTGCTCCCGGGCAAACTGCTGCCCCTCCTGAAAGAGAGAACGGAAGTCCCGGTAAAGGAAGCTCACCCCATATTTTCCCCCCATCTCTCGGGCTACTGCGGCGATGGCCTCGTGGTTCTGGTAGGGAGAGATAAGCAGGGATGTGGTGAAGCTGTCAAAGCCATTTTCAGCGGCGTATCGGGCCGTCGCCTCCATACGGACCCGGTAGCAGTAGGCGCACCGGCCGTCGATGTCCCCCGCCACGGCGGTGATGAAGGGCCGCAGGTCGTAGGTCCCGCCAATGACCAGCTTCATAGAGATCTCTTTGGCATACTCCTCCAGGGTGCGCTTCCGGACCTGATACTCGGTGTAGGGGTGGATGTTGGGGTTGAACCAGAAGCCGGTGACAGACACCCCCTCCTCCCGCAGCACGGCGATGGGGCGGTTGGCGCAGGGGGCGCAGCAGATGTGCATCAGGGTGTTCATTGGCAAAAGTCCTCCAGGTCCAGAATGCGGGTCTCCAGCCCCTTTTTCAGGGCGTAGGTCAAGGTCTGAAAGGTGCCCCCTTGGGGAACTCCGTTGTATACCGCGATAATCCGGCCAGAGTGGTCCACCATATAGCGGTTGCGCCGCATCATGCAGAAGCGGTCATAGTTGTGCTGGACCATGGTTTCAAAGCTGCAGCGGTCCAGGATGGACCAGTAGCGGGCCTGCTCCTCCTCCGGCCAGCCGTCCGCCTGGGTCTCACAGGGCCGGGCGCACTCCAGAGCAATCTCCCGTTCCGCTCTCTGCAGCTCCAGCACCGCCTCGGCGAAGTACAGGTCACACCCCCGGGCCATGCCGCTGATGAAGCGGCGGCAGCCCGCCGCGCAGGCGTCCTCCACGGCCTGGGCAATGCTCCTCTTCAGCCGCACACACCTGGGGTCGCTCTCGTCAAAGCCCCAGGGCAGCTTGTCAGGCCGGTGGCCGGTGAAGCAGCAGGTTTTTTCTTTGTCCACAGTACCCCCCCTGTGCATGGGCGGACACCGTCCGCCCGCCGTATTTCGGGACCGGTTCATCCGGGCGCACAATGTGCGCCCTTACAATCCCGCAATCATAACACAATCAGGTCCTTGGGTGACCGGGTGATATTCTCACAGCCGGTCTCGTTGAGGATGAGCACATCCTCAATCCGCACGCCGAATTTTCCTGGGATATAGACCCCGGGCTCGGCGGAGATCACCGCTCCCACGGGCATGGGACGTTTCTCCCTGGAGCTGGCACTGGGAGCCTCATGGATGTCCACTCCCAGGGAGTGGCCGAATCCGTGGGAGAAGTATTCCCCATACCCCGCCTCCTGGAGGACCCTTCGGGCGGCCCCGTCAATCTCCTCGCCGGTGGCTCCGGCCCGGGCGGCATTGATTCCCGCCTTCTGGGCGGCCAGGACGGCGCTGTATACATCCTCCATCTCCTGGGTTGGCTGGCCCAGGGCCACGGTTCGGGTCATATCAGAGCAGTAGCCCTCCACCTTGCAGCCAAAGTCCATGGTAATAAACATCCCGGTGTCCACAATCTGATCTCCAGGAACGGCGTGCGGCCGGGAGCCGTTGGTGCCGGCGGCCACAATGGGGTCGAAGGACACCTTCTCTCCCCCCCGGCTGAGCAGCTCATAGACCAGCCGGGCTGCAATTTCCCGCTCGGTCATGCCGGGGCGGATAAGGTTGAGGACGGCCCGGAAAGCCTCGTCGGTAATGGCCTGGGCCCGGCGCATCACAGCCAGCTCCTCCTCGTCCTTGGAGGCACGCAGGCCATCCAGCAGGTCCTGGGCCGGGGTGAGCACACAGGGCAGGCCCTGAACATATTTTTTGTGGGCGTCCACCGTCATGGCGCCGCTCTCAAAGCCCACATTGTGCAGCTTCTTCTCCTCGATATACGCTTTGGCAAGGGCCATATGCCCCTGTTCCGGGGTAACCAGCAAAATGTCCGTCCCGCTGATCTGCTCCCGGGCGGCCTCAATGTACCGGCCGTCAGTAGAATACCGGGCCCCGTCCCTGGTCACCAGCAGAAAGCCCTCCCCGTGAAAGCCCAGGGCGTACCGCTCCCCGGACTCGCTGGTGATCAGCATGGCGTCCAGGCCGAATTCCGCCAGCCTGGCGGCAATTTTTTCAATATGGTTCATGATTTTGGCTCCTTTGATGGTTGTGATTGTGCACCCGCAGCGAGTATTCCGGGCGGCCAATGTCCGCCCCTACAGAAATCCCTCGTAAACCCGCTTCATGGATAAAGCGTCCTCCGCCTGGGTGCCGGCGGACTCACAGATAAAGGTGGGCGACCAGCCCCGGCGAGCAATCTCCGCGGCCAGAGGGGCCCAGTGGGGGCCGTAGCCCCCGTCGTCATCGAAGGTGCGGTGACACTTCTCTCCGCCGTTCAGGGTAAATTCGATGTGGGAGAAGTGGCTGTGAAAGGTGGAGGCCCGGTCCGCCCCCAGCATCTCCTCCACCCGGTCCAACATCCGGCAGAAGACCTCCTGTCCGTCATCCGCCCCCAGAGAGCGGGCGTAGAGGTGGCCGAAGTCGATACAGGGCACCAGCCTTTCGTCCAGGGTGCACAGCTCCAGCACCTCATCCAGGTCGCCTAGCTGGTTGATTTTCCCCATGGTCTCAGGGCACAGGGCGATGTGCCCCAGGCCGGCGGTGTCAACAACGGCCAGCAGGGCCTTCATCCCCCGTTTGGCAATTTCCAGCGCCTCCCGGCGGGCGCGGCCCATGAGGGCGCCGGTGTGGACCACCACCCGGCCGGCCCCCATCCACTCTGCCAGGGCGCAGGACACCAGCACATAGCCATTGTTCCTCTGGATGCTCTCAGGGTTGGCCAGGTTGATAAAGTAGGGCGCGTGGAGAGACACCGCAATCCCCGCTGCCCGGGCTCTCTCTCCCAGCTGAACGGCGGTCTCCTTCTTCACCCGGACCCCCTTGCCGCACTGATACTCATAGCAGTCCAGTCCGAGGTCCGCAATCCACCCGGGAGCGGACAGGGAGGACTTGTATACCCTGGAAAAGCTCTCCGAGTTGCCCGCGGGGCCAAACCTCGCGCTCACAGGAAGGGCCTCCTCTTTCCCAGAAGCCGGAAGGGGGTTTCAATGGCGTAGCGCACATAGCGGAAGGGGTTGCCCGCCAGGCGGATGGGCTCCACCAGCAGGGGGGTGACCCCGGCGTTGTTGGCTCCCAGGGTGTCGGTAAAAATCTGGTCTCCCACCATAACGGTCTCCTCCGGCCTGGCTCCCATGCGCTCCATGGCCCGGAGGTAGCCCTTTTTGCCGGGCTTGCCCGAGTGCCCCTGATAGGGGACGCCCAGCTTCTCGGCAAAGGCCCGGGCCCGGCCAGGCTTGCGGCTGTTGGACAGCAAAAACAGGCGGATCCCCTGGGCCTCCAGCGCATCCTTCCAGGCGAAGGCCTCCGCCGGAGGCTGGAGCACCTTATAGGCAGCCATGGTATTGTCCAGGTCGGCCAGCACCAGCCTGACGCCCTTCCCGGCCAGGGCCTTGGGGTCAATATCTGTAATTGAGGGGTACACTCCCCGTGGTATGGGTAAAAGGGACATGGTTCTATTCCTCCGTCCGGATTCATACGTTGTACAGCGTAGTATATCACAGGAAAAAGCTTCGGACAAGGGGGATTTCCCATGCCACAGGATACTTTCATTGTCACCCTGCCGCCCCGGCAGCTGCCCGCCCTCCATAGCTGGCAGGTTACCCCTGCCCACCTGGCCTACCGGCTGGGGCCGGGGCCCCATCTGTTCCGAGCGGACAGCACCGCGCCCAGGGGCGGACTGATGGTGGTGGACGACAAGGACTTCGACGGTCTGGGCAAGATCGGGCCGCTGTGCCAGGAAATTCTGCGGGAATGTCAGGCCCGGGGGTTCTCCGGAGCGGTGCTGGATTTTGAGGGACGTCTGCCTCCCCTGGAGCAGGTGGCCCGGCAGCTGGATGAGCAGCTCACCCGCCGGGGCTGGACTCTTTTCGTCCCTGAGCGGTACGCCCCCCACGCCCCCCACGCCCGCGTGCTGATTCCCTCCGCTCTGTCAGGCGGCTCCCTCCAGCGCCGGCTGGAGGAGGCGCTGGAGCATTTTGGGGAGAGCCGGGTGGTGCTGGCCCTGGAGAAACGGGCGGAGGATTTCTTTCTGCCCTCCCCCACAGGCAGCGGCCAGCCTCTCACCCCCCAGGAGTTAGAGGAGCTGAAGCAGCGGCTCTCCCCCTCCATCTTCTTTTCGCGGGAGCTGTGCGCCCGATACTTCACCTATATGAGCCGGGACAACGGGGCGCACTTCGTCCTCTTTGACGATGGAGACACCCTGCGCCGCAAGGTGGAGGAGGCCCGCCGCCTGTCCATCCGCACCTTTCTGGTCCCCTGGGCTGAGGCTGCGCCATATGCCGCCCAGCTGGGCATTCAGCGCCGGCCGGAGCCGCGGCAGACCAGGCGGTATGGCCAGCGTACCTGAAATATACAGCAGAAAACGGTCCGCCTCCTGACAGGGAAGCGGACCGTTTCACATATTTGGGAATCAGTTGCCGGTGTAGGGCTTGTCGGTCTCAATGAAGATGGTACTGCGCTCTGTACTCCAGCCCACATTAAAGCCCAGGGCGGCGCCCAGGTCGCGGAGCTTGAAGTAGTTATAGCCGTTGCCTGCGTCGTCCGCCAAGGCGATGGCCTCCAGCTCCTTCACTGTGCCGTCGATATTGAGGGGCAGCTTGCCGGCCTGATAGGGCCGGTTCTCCCCGGCAAAGGGAGTGGACATCTCGCCGCCGGCCACGGTGTAGGCCTGACCTGTGGCCAGGCTGATGGAGCCGGTGGCCGAATCGAAGCCTGTCACGTCAAACTGCGCGCCAGTGCCCTTGAGGACAAATGCGATGTCCCGCAGCTTCACATAGTTGGTGCCGTTGCCGTTTTCGTCCACCAGGGCATAGGTCTGGAAGGCCACGGGCTCGCCGTCAATCTCAATGCTCTGGTCCACGGCATAGGCCACGTCCTCGGGAGTGGGGTCCGGAGTCACGCTGCCGGGCACGGTGAGGGTATAGGTCTGGCTGACGCCGCTGAACTGGCCGCCGGAGGCCTCCACCCGGACGGAGTGGGCCCCAGGCACCAGCCCGGCGATGCTCAGATCATAGTAGTGGGGAGCCTGGGTGCTGGTGTGGACCAGGTTGTTATCCACATAGTAGTTCACAGTAGTGGTGTGACGGCCGGGGAAGCTGGCGTAGGCCGCCAGGCGCAGGACGCCGGTGCTGTCGGTGAGGACGGTCTTGTCCAGCGTCTCCCAGCCGGTGACGGTCCCGTTGGTCTCGCTCAGATAAGCACCGTTGCTGCGCAGCACGTTGGTGTAGGCGGAATCCATCGTGCCGCTGCCCGCCAGGCTGTAGGAAAATTCCGTTGTGGACACGCTGGCATCGAAATAGAACACGGCCTTCACCTGGGGATAGACCATATTCAGGTAGGAATAGAACCAGTTCATCTGATCCGCAGCAAAGGCGCTCAGGTCCTCTCCCGCTCCGTTGCGGTAGGCAAAGCCGCACTCGCTGATCATCACGGGCTTGCCGTGGGCGTCGGCCAGATCGACAATGGGCTTGATGGTGACCAGAGGATCGTGGTCATAGACGCCCACGCCGTAGTAGGCGTCGTCATAGTAGCTGTCATAGTCCAAGGTATAGGAGGACTCGCCGCCCCGGTAGGCCTTGTAGTTTGTGGTGTGGTAGGTGGACATGCCGATCCAGTCCACATACTCATCGCCGGGGTAGTAGTCGTGAATGCTCAGCACACGGCTGCCCAAGTCGTTGGGGGAGTACACCATCTGGATATTCGGATAGGCCCGGGCGGCGGAAGCCACCTTCTGGAAGGCCTGCTTATAGACCGCGGGATCGCTGTCGGCCCAGCAGTTCATCTCGGCGCCCACCCGCAGCAAAATGGTGGCGTTCAGGCCGCCCAGAGCCCGCAGGCTGTCGGCAATATAGCTGTCGGCGGAGAGTACGGCTTGCGCGCCGGCGGTGCTCTCAGGGGAGAAATTCCATGCCAGCTCAATCACGCCGCCGTCGGCCGCTTTCCGGAACATAGGGGACGTATCCCGGTAGTAGTTAATCCAGTAGTCCATGGAGTAGCTGTCGCCAAAGGTGACATACATCAGCGCGGCGGAGCCGTCGGTACGGGAGCCGTCCACGGGGGAGCCGTACCATGTGCCAGTGCGGGGCCCCACAGAGTAGGGGGAGGCGCTGGTCTTGCTCTGGGCATAGATGGTCACATTTTTGGCCGCATTCAGATAGTTCATGCGGCTTTCGATGCTCTGAAGCACCAGTGTGTAGTCATATTTATTGCCATAGGTGTTGCTCAGGCCGCTGTCGGTCAGCCACTTGGCAATGTCGTGCTGCCGCTGCATCCAGGTGATGGCGCCGTCAATATCGCCCTTCATCTCACAGGCCCAGGCCGCTCTTTTTGCCTTGGGCTCCAGATTTTCACACACGTCCTGACCCATGCCCAGACCTGTCAGCAAATCATAGGTCTGCTGAGCCACAGAGATGATCTGGTCCAGATTCTGGGCGCTCACAGCCTCATCCCAGGCGGAATGAAGCTTCCAGTAGGCGTTGGGGTACTTAAAATCCCCATAGGCCGAGGCCGTCAGGCACATGCCTGCCACCAGTGCTGCCGCAAGGGCGCTGGAGAGCAGACGGCGTACAATTTTTCCCATTAACATTTCCTCCTCAATCTGTTTTACTGCAGGGAACAATAAAATTTACAATTTTATAATATAGCTCTTCACATATCTTGTCAAGTATGCTGCCAGCATAGCATCACCCGGACTATCCTCCCTGCAGCAAGCATCCGGTTTGCAGAAAAAGCTGGACAGAACGGCTCTGCTGCATTATGATATATCATGTAGAAATATCGAACAGACACACGCATTTTGCCGCAGACACGGTTCCGGACAAAATGCGGGGAGGTTTTACCTTTATGACCCACTCTTTCTTCGGCGGGGTCTACCCCGCCACCCGAAAAGACATCACCCGGCGCAAGCCCATGGCCAGACTGAGCCAGCCCCCCAAAGAGGTGGTAATTCCACTCATCATGTGCGCCGACGGCCCCGCCACCCCCATGGTCCGGCCGGGGGACCCGGTCACCGTCGGCCAGCCCATCGCCCGGCGGGGGCAGACCGGAGCCGCCGCCCACGCCAGTGTTTCCGGCCGGGTAAGCGCCGTGGAGGACCGCCCCCACCCCTGGGGGGGACTTTCCCCCGCCATCGTAATCCAGAATGACGACCGGAACGAGCCATACGCCGGCCATCTGCCCCCCCTGGACCCCCGCCAGCTCACCGTGGAGCAGGTGGTGGAGCGGGTAGAGGAGGCGGGGGTTGTGGGCATGGGCGGGGGGCTTTTCCCCACCTGGACCAAAATTGCCCGTTCCGCCGGCCGGATCGACACCCTCATTGTCAACGCCGCCGAGTGTGAGCCCTATGTCACCGCCGACTACAGACTGCTGCTGGAGCGCAGTGAGCACATACTCCGCGGGGCCCAGACCCTGGCCCGCTGTCTGGGCTGCGAGCGGGCCGTTGTGGTCACCGAGGGGGACAAACTCAGCGCAGTAGAGGCTGTGGAGCGCCGTCTGCGCCGCCGGGGCGGCGGGCGCATCCAGATTCTCACGGTGCGCACCAAATATCCCCTGGGCGCCGAAAAGCAGATTATTCAGACGGTCACGGGGCGGGAGGTGCCCCCCGGCGGCTCCTCACTGGATGTGCGGTGCGCTGTCTTCAACGTGGCCACGGTTTACGCCATTCACGACGCGCTGTTTCAGGGCCGTCCCCTCACCCACCGGGCGGTCACCGTCACGGGCGGCGCGGTGACCAGACCACGCAACATGTGGGTGCCCATCGGCACCCCCCTGCGCTATCTGCTGGAGACCTGCGGCGGCCTTCGGGAGGAGGCCGACCGCATCCTCACCGGCGGCCCCATGATGGGTGTGGCCCTCCAGGACCTGGAGGCCCCGGTGACAAAGGACACAAACAGCCTTGTCTGCCTCACCGGCTGGGAACACAAGCCTGACACCCCCGCCGGGGTGTGTATCCGCTGCGGCAAATGCGTGGCCGCCTGTCCCATGCACCTGGCCCCCACCCTGATCCGCCGGGCCCTGGAGGAGCGGGATTTGAAGAGACTATCCCGCTGCCACCTGGAGGACTGCAACGCCTGCGGCTGCTGCTCCTTCATCTGTCCCGCCCAGATTCCCCTGGTGGAGACGGTAGCCCAGGCCGCCAGCCTGCTCAAACGAGAGGGGGGAGCGCAATGACCGCCAGCTTCGCCCCCAAGCGCCTGTCCCCCCAGCTGCGGCAGCCCTCCACCACCCGGGCTATGATGCTGGATATGATGGTGGCTCTGACCCCCGCCCTGGGCATGGCCATCTTCTTCTTCGGTATACGGGCTCTGGCGCTGTGCGCCGTATCCGTGGCCTCCTGCGTCCTCTTTGAGTTCCTTTACCGCCTGCTCACCCGGCAGAGCCTCTCCATTGGAGATCTGTCCGCCTGCGTCACCGGACTGCTGCTGGGACTGAGCCTGCCTGCCACCACCCCCTACTGGGTGCCGGTGATGGGCAGCGCCTTTGCCATCATTGTGGTCAAGCAGTTTTATGGCGGGCTGGGCCGGAACTTCATGAACCCGGCCCTGGCCGGCAGGATGCTGGCCGGCACCCTTCCCATGCTGATGACCACCTGGGCCCAGCCCCTCCACTGGCTGTCCCTCACCGCCGTGGACGCGGTGTCCGCCCCCACCCCCATGTCCTATCTCCACGAGGGAACTCTGCCCCCCCAGGCCTTGGACATCATGCTCCTGGGCCAGCGCGGGGGCTGTATGGGAGAGGTCTCGGCCTTTATGCTCCTGCTGGGCCTGGGCTACCTGCTGCTGAGGCGGGTCATCTCCCTTCGGGTCCCCGGGGCCTATCTGGTCACTGTGGCCCTCACCGCCCTGTGCTCCGCACCCGAGGGAATTTCTCCCTTGACCTGGACCGCCTACCAGCTCATGGGCGGCGGCCTGCTGATGGGGGCCATCTACTTTGCCACAGATCCCACCACCTCTCCCGTCACCCCCAGAGGACAGGTGATGTTCGGGGTGGGCTGCGGCCTGCTCACCGCCCTGCTGCGGGCATACAGCTCCTACCCCGAGGGGGTGGGCTGGGCCATACTCACCATGAACTGCCTGGTGTGGCTGCTGGACCGGCTGGGCCTGCCCCGGCAGTTCGGCATCGGAAACTTCGCCGCCACCCGGGCGGCCCTGGCCCGGGGAATGGCCAGCCTTTCAGAGGTCAAATTTGTCAAGCCTCAGATTCAATTCACCGCCTGCCGTCCCCAGGAGGGCGCGGCCCCCGGAGAGGTCTATCTGGACCAGATCCGCGGCCTGCTCAAGGCCTTTGGTCCCCTGGCCGGCGTGCTGGCCGTCACCTGCCTGACCATCTTCAGCGTTCACCGCTTCACCGAGCTGGACACCGCCCGTGCGGAGGTCCGGGACCAGCAGGAGATTCTGGCCCAGGCTATGCCCCAGGCCGTTGTGGGCGCGGAGACGCCCTACCACGCCGCCGGCGCGCTGTCCATCACCGGCGGCTATGACGGAGAGGGCCGCCTGCTGGGCTACTGCGTCGCGGTGCAGAGCCAGGGCTTTGCCGGCCCCATCACCATGACAGTGGGGGTGGACCTGAACGGTGCCGTCACCGGCGTGGCCGTGACCAGCCACAGCGAGCAGGACCGGGTGGGCACCGAGGCCATGACGCCCCAGGCTCTGGAGCGGTATGTGGGCCGGTCGGGCACCATCCGCACCTCCGGCAGCAACGCGGTGGACACCGTCTCCGGCGCCACTGCCACCTCAAAGGCCATTACCGCCGGGGTCAACCGGGCGCTGAACATTGTGGCCAATCTGGATACTACAGGGGAGATCAACTATGAGGATACAGAATAATCCGCCCCTCCGCCGGGAAGGGAGGGGTTTGGTATGAACACAGCCCTGGAGGTGGCGGCAGTGGCCCTGGCCGCCCTGCTGTCAGAGAACCTGGTGCTGGTCTCCTGCATGGGCATCGGCACCCACGAGCAGTCCTTCCAGTCCCCCCGGGAGGCCATCCGCACCGGCAGCTGCCTGACTGTGGTCATGCTGCTGGGCGTGCTGGCCGCCTGGCTGTCCGACTACCTGGTGCTCACCCACTTTGGGCTGGAGGAGTTCCGGCTGCTGGTCTTTTCCCTGCTCATCCCCGGTCTGGTGGCCCTTCTGCGCCGGTTCTTAAAGTCCTGCGTTCCAGAGCTGTCCCGGCGGATGGACGGAAATCTGGCCTCCATCTCCACCAACTGCGCCGCGCTGGGCTCCGCCCTGCTGGTGGTCCAGCGCAGCTATGGACTGGGCACTGCTCTGGTCTTTGCTCTGTGCGGCGGTGTGGGCGCTACCCTGGCTCTGTCCAGCTTCGCCAGCCTGCAGCAGGAGGTGGATCTGAACCGCTGCCCCAAGGCATTTCGGGGGGTGCCCATTCAGTTGATCACCGCCGGCCTGATGGCCATGGCCCTGATGGGCTATTATGGACTGTATCTGGGCTCCTAGCAGAAAAACCGGGCTCCGCCGTCTGACGGAGCCCGGTTTCATTGTGTGTTTTACTTCGCGCCCAGCTTGAAGGAAGCACACTCAGTCCCCTCGCACTTGGTGGGGGAGCAGTCGCAGCAGCCCACCTTGATGGACTCCAGGGAGCAGCAGTTCTGAGCGCCGGAGTGATAGGCGCAGGTGTCCACAGAGCACTTGATGCTGGTGTTGCAGGTTTTGTTGTTCATAAAAAAGCCCTCCTTTGTTGGATGGGCTTAGTATGCGCCCTGTCACGTCTCTTATTCTCTATCCTGGCGGGATTTTTTCGCCTTTTTTCCAAATTTAGGCTGTCTCGGGTTAATGTCCTCGGGCTGGACCTCCACCACCTGGGGAATAAACCGGCCGGCAAACCTGCCCTGCCCCCGGCTCTTCACGTAGAAATAGCCGATGATGGAGAATACCACTGCCCCGATGAAGTTGACAAACAGGTCCTTCATGGTATCCAGGATTCCAACATCCAGATATCCTCCCAGGCCCAGGGAAATCTGCTGCCCGTCGGCTGTGACAACAATGGTGTCCACAATATCCTGAATAATCACCCGGCTGTTCAGCCCCGAGGGGTCCAGACTGACGCTGGCAATGGTGTGAATAACGGTATCCTTCTGCATGTCCAGCATCAGGAGCTGGTCCATGCCGCACTCAAAAAACTCCCACAGCACGCCGATGGTCATGGAGAAGCAAAAGGCCACAATGGACATAAATACCGGCGACAGGGAGAGGGAAAATTTTTCCGTCCGGTTGAGCATATCCACCAGGGCAAAGCCGATGGCGGCGCACAGAAAGCCGTTCAGGGTGTGGAGAATGGTGTCCCAGCCCTTAAAGGTAGTATAGAAGGAGCTGATCTCCCCCAAGATCTCCGCCGCAAAGATGAAGAGCATGATAATAATCTCCATGGTGTTGGGCAGGTCGATCATCAGCGCCCGCTCAAACACCGTGGGCAGCAGGAAGAGCACCAGGGTCAGTCCGCACAGAAATACGCTCTCAAAATCCCCGTTGAAGAACTGGGCCACCATCACGGCGATGACCAGAAAGCGCAGCGTGAAATAGACCGCTGCCACTACCCGCTTGCGCCGCAGGGCGTCGTGCGCGTTGGAGAGGACGGCCCGCAGGCCCTTTTTCTTTTTTGCCATGAGGATGGCACCCCTTTCTTAATGGAATCTTAACAAGCACAGTATAGCTCTTTTTCGCGAGGAAGTCAACCTGACCGCTGTCAAGCTGCGGCCAGGCCGCGCATAGACTAATCCGGAGGTGAAGCAACAATGGACTTACGCAGCAAACAGATCACCGTGGGCGAGCTGCTGGACAATCCCCGGTCAAACGCCGTGTTTCAGCGCCGCTTCGGGAAATTTATGAAGCACCCTATGGTGGGTGCGGCCCGTTCTCTCACCCTGGCCCAGCTCCAGGAGATGGCCGCGGTCTACATCCCAAAAAAGACCATCCAGGAGACTCTGCAGGAGCTGGAGCGGCTCTGAATCCCCGTTTATCTGCCGGGGGCGGCCTTCGGGCTGCCCCCGGCAAATTACCCGGAGCATCCGGAAAAATATATCCCATTTTCCCCCTGTTGTGGGTTGTCAATTCGACGGATATGGGATAAAATAGGGTATCAATAAAAGTATTCAGGGGGAGACGCCATGGAAATCACAAGACAGGAGATCAACGGCGTATCCTTTTTTGCCTGCCCGGACCCCGCCTGGACAGGGGCGGCCCACGGCTTCTCCACCCGGCTGGGGGGTGTGTCCCCCGCTCCCTGGCACAGCCTGAACCTGGGCTCCAGTCTGGGGGACGACCCGAGCCGTGTCCGGGAGAATTTTTCCCGGTTCTGCTCCGCTGCAGGCACCGGCAAGAGCGCCCTGGTGAAAAATCATCAGGTCCACAGCGACGTTGTCCGTCCGGTGACCGAAGCCGACACTCTGTCCGACCCCGCCCGGCCCGGCACCTGCGAGGCGGACGGCCTCATCACCGACCGGCCCGGGGTGTGCCTGACCATTTTCTCCGGGGACTGCATCCCTGTGCTGCTCTACGACCCGGTCCGCCGCTGCATCGCCGCCGCCCACGCCGGCTGGCGGGGAACCGCACTGGGCATCGCCGCCCGGGCGGCGCAGGCCATGGTCCGGGACTACGGCTGCGCGCCGGAGCACATCCTGGCCGCCATCGGCCCCGGCATCGGTCCCTGCTGCTTCGAGACCCACGCAGACGTCCCCGACGGCCTGCGCGCCGGACTGGGGGAGGACGCTGAGGCCTTCATCCGCCCGCTCTCCAAGCCAGGAAAGTTCTCTGTGGACCTGAAGGGGGCCAACGCCCAGTGGCTGCGGCGGGCCGGACTGTCCCCCGCCCACATCGCCCTGTGCCCCGCCTGCACCGCCTGCCAGCTGGACCTTTTCTGGTCCCATCGGGTCCAGGGGAAGCAGCGGGGCAGCATGGCGGCGATGATCCAGCTGGTTTAACTGCTCATGGATGGTCATGTAGGGCAAGGGCAGAGCCTTTACCTGAGACAAATCACCCTTTTGAGAAAAAGGCAAGGGCAGAGCCCTTGCCCTACACCGCGTTTTGCAAAGGAACTGCTATGAAACGTTACCACTTAACCGCCTTCCTTCTCACTCTGCTCTGGCTTCTCACCGCCTGCGGCGCACCTTCCGGTTCTCTCTCAGAGGCCCCGCCGGAGGAGCCGGACGCCTCCCCGACCACCCCGGAACCCGAGCATCCCCCCTTCACCCTGGCCGTCTATCCGGAGTTCAGTCTCCACCCCACCCTGGCGGTCAACCGGGCCAACCTGACCCTGGCCCCCCTGCTCTACGAGCCCCTTTTCCGCATCGACGCCTCCTTCCAGGCCCAGCCTGCGCTGTGCGCCAGCTACACCGTCAGTGAGGACAAGCTGGTTTGGACCCTCACCCTCCGCTCCGGAGTTCTCTTCTCTGACGGTTCCCCCCTCACTGGTCAGGCCGCGGCGGCGGCCCTGGAGCTGGCCCGCTCCCCCCAGGGGCGCTACCAGCAGCGGCTGGCCGACGTGATATCCGTCACCGCCCCGGCGGACACCCCCAATCAGATCGTCATCACCCTCCGCCGGCCCAACGGCTCCCTTCCCCTGCTGCTGGACATCCCCATCGCCCTGGGCCAGGGGGAGCGTCCTGCGGGCACCGGCCCCTACATGCTCACCGAACGCGGGGAGTCGCTGTCCCTTGTCCCCAACCCCAGCTGGCAGCAATCGGGGGAGGGGGAGCTGCCCTTTTCGTCCATCCCGCTGCACCCTGTCAGCAGGAGCGACGAGCTGATCTACGCCTTCGACGGCGGAGACGTGTCCCTGGTGGACGTGGACCTGATGGCCACCAACGCCATGGGCTACGGCGGCAACTATCAGACCTGGGACTACCCCTCCACTGACTTCCTTTATCTGGGCTTTAACACCCAGCGCGGCCCCTGCCGCACCGCCCAGGTCCGCAGGGCCCTGGCCCTGGCTGTGGACCGGGAGGCCATCGCCTCCACAATCTACGCCAGCCACGCCGCTGCCTCCCCCCTCCCCGTCCACCCGGCCAGCCCCTTGTACAGCCGTGAGGCGGCGGCCTCCGCCCCCGCCTACGCGCCGGAGCAGTTGGCCGAGGAGCTGGAGGGCCAGCGCCTCCAGGGCCAGACTCTCACCTTTCTGGTGAACAACGAAAACGTGAGCAAGACCTCCGCCGCCCGGCTCATCGCCTATCAGCTGGAGGCGGCGGGGCTCACCGTCGAGCTGCGGCAGCTCTCCTTTGAGGACTACGCCGCCGCCCTGGCCGCCGGAAATTTCGACCTGTATCTGGGCGAGACGGTGTTTACCGCCGACTTTGACCTGTTCCCCCTCCTGGGTTCCTCCGGCGCGCTGAACTACAGCGGCTGGCGGGACGGGGAGACTGACGGGCTGCTGTCCGCCATGCACGCCGCCGCTCCGGCGGATAAGCCCGCCGCGGCTGAGGCCCTTTTTGCCCGGCTGAACGATCAGGTCCCCGTCGTCCCCATCGCCTTTAAAAACGGCTCCGTCCTCACCCAGTGGGGGAGGCTGACCGGGCTGTCCCCGGTGCGGGGGGATGCGTTTTGCGGACTGGAAAATTGGACTGTTTCGTAGGGGCGGATATTATCCGCCCGCATACCCCTTGTGAAAGACAAAACGGGCGGATGATATCCGCCCCTACACAAAGAAAACAGAGGAGAGAAGAACATGAGTGTTTACCGCTGCTATTCCAAGAAGAAAGAGGGCTTCGATGTGGAGGCCCAGGGTCTGTGCCGGCAGCTGCAGGAGCAGCTGGGGATTCAGGGCCTTCTCTCTGTGGAGATTTTGAACCGCTACGATGTGGACCAGCTCGACCGGGAGGTCTACGAGCGAGCCAAGGACATTGTCTTTTCTGAGCCCCAGGTGGACCTG
This sequence comes from Lawsonibacter sp., assembly GCA_022791075.1. Classification (GTDB taxonomy): domain Bacteria; phylum Bacillota; class Clostridia; order Oscillospirales; family Oscillospiraceae; genus Lawsonibacter. The sequence goes on from JAAVYL010000137.1 coordinate 15,280, forward strand.
GTCTACGATGAGGACTTCCCTATGCCCCGGATGGCGGGGGCGTGGTTTGCTGTAGAGGCCCTGCCCGGGCAATTCGACCAGCGGGCGGACTCCGCAGCCCAGTGCATCCAGCTGATGGCCGGGGTGGAGCGCCCCCTTGTCGCCTACGCCAAGGTATACCTGCTGTGGGGCGGGCTGTCTCAGACAGATTTAGACAGGATAAAGGCTTTTCTCATCAACCCCGTGGAGAGCCGGGAGGCCTCCCTGGAGAAGCCGGATACCCTGGTGCGGGAGCACGCTATCCCCGACCACGTGGACACTGTGGAGGGCTTCACCGCCCTGGACAGGGCCGGCCTGACCGCTCTGCTGGACACGCTGGGACTGGCCATGGACATCGACGACCTGAAGTTCCTGCAGGCCTACTTCCGGGACGAGGAGAAGCGGGACCCCACCATCACCGAGGTGCGGGTGGTGGACACCTACTGGTCCGACCACTGCCGCCACACCACCTTCTCCACCCA
>JAAVYL010000138.1 GCA_022791075.1 Lawsonibacter sp.
GCGGGTGCGGGAGATTTTGAAGATTGCCCAGGAGCCTGTCAGCCTGGAGACCCCCATCGGCGAGGAGGAGGACAGCCATCTGGGCGACTTTATCCCAGACGAGGACGCCTCCGAGCCCGCCGAGGCCGCCTCCATCACACTGCTGAAGGAGCAGCTGGTGGAGGTGTTGTCCACCCTCACCCCCCGGGAGGAGAAGGTGCTCAAGCTGCGCTTTGGCATTGAGGACGGCCGTACACGCACCCTGGAGGAGGTGGGCGAGGAGTTCAACGTGACCAGGGAGCGTATCCGCCAGATTGAGGCCAAGGCCCTGCGGAAGCTGAGGCATCCCTCCCGCAGCAAGAAGCTGAAGGATTTTTTGAACTGACAATATTTTGCCAAGGCCGGCGCTTTCGCCGGCCCGGCACCTGCATTCTAAAACAAAGAGAGGAAGCGATTTGTATGGCAGAGGAGCTCAGCAAAAATCCCGGGTCCTTCGATGAGGATTCCATGATGGTCTATATTAACCCGGAGGTTATGCAGAGTTTGGCAGGAATGGCGGAGAAGAAGCAGCAGGACCTGGAGGCGACGCGGCTGGCCGCCGAGGACGGGGACCTGGATGCTCAGTTCCGCCTGGGACGCAGCTATTACTATGGAGAGGACGGCGCGCCAAAGGACTTGGAACAGGCCTTCAGCTGGTTCAGCCGGGCTGCGGAGGGGGACAGCATTGCTGCCCAGTACTACCTGGGCCTGTGCTACATCCGGGGTATGGGCACCGAAAAAAATATGGAGCGGGCGGTGGAGCTGTTCGCCGGGGCGGCCCAGGAGGGGTATCTGCCCGCTGTCTGCGAGCTGGGCCTGTGCTATGAGCTGGGCCACGGCGTGGAGATGGATAAGGCGAAGGCCGCTGAGCTGTATCAGGAGGCCGCCGACCAGGACTACGCCCCCGCCCAGTGCAACCTGGGATATTTTTACTATCAGGGCATTTATTTTGAGGAAAACAATGAGGCGGCAGCGGAGCTGTTTGCCAAATCCGCCCAGCAGGGCTATCCGCGGGCCCAGGTGCTGATGGGGGAATGCTTTGAGAACGGTTACGGTGTGGAGAAGGACCAGGAAAAGGCTCTGGAGCTCTACAGGGCTGCTTATGAACAGCACTATCCCGACGCCGCCTGTTCCCTGGGCCTGTGCTATGAGGCCGGCGTAGGTGTGGAGGAGGACAAGGCCAGGGCAGTGGAGCTGTACCGGGAGGCCGCGGAGCAGGGCTTTCCCCCTGCCCAATGCAATCTGGGCTTTTGCTATTATATCGGCATCGGCGTGGAGGAAAACCCGGAGCAGGCTGCGGAGTGGTTTACCAAGGCTGCGGAGCGGGAGTATCCACGGGCGATGTTCCTGCTGGGCGAGTGCTACGACCGGGGCTGGGGCGTGGAGCAGAACTTTGACCGGGCGGTGAAGCTGTATCAGAGTGCGGCGGATAAGGAGTATACCTCCGCTGTGTGCGCTCTGGGCCTGTGCTATGAGCTGGGCCAGGGAGTGGAGACAGACAAGCTGAAGGCTGTAGAGCTGTATACTAAAGCCGCGGAGCGGGGGATGCCCCGGGCTCAGTGCAACCTGGGGTTCTGCTACTACACCGGCATCGGGGTGGAGGAAAACAACGACGAGGCCTTCAGGTGGTTTGAAAAGGCTGCCGCGGAGGGGTATCCCCGGGCCATCCAGCTGCTGGCTGAGTGCTATGAAAACGGCTATGGCGTGGATAAGGACGTTTCCAAAGCAGTGGAGCTCTATGAAAAGGCGAGGGAGACCGGCTACCCGCCCGCTTCCTGCTCCCTGGGGCTGTGCTACGAGGTGGGCATCGGTGTGGAGCCGGACAAGGCCAGGGCCGTGGAGCTGTACCGGGAGGCTGCGGAGCAGGGGGACGCCCGGGCCCAGTGCAACCTGGGATTTTGCTATTACCAGGGAATTGGGACGGAGGAGAACAACGAGGAGGCCTTTAAGTGGTTTACCAAGGCTGCTGAGGACGGGTATCCCCGGGCCATGCAGCTGCTGGGCGAGTGCTACGACCGCGGCTACGGCGTGGAGCCGGACATTGAAAAGGCATTTCGGCTCTACCAGCAGTCCAGCGACAAGGGGCATGTGCCTGCAATGTGCGCCTTGGGCCTGTGCTATGAGCTGGGCCGCGGCGTGGAGGAGGATAAAGCCAGGGCCAGGGAGCTCTACCTGAAGGCGGCGGAGCGGGGCTACCCCCGGGCCCAGTGCAACCTGGGGTACTTCTACTATCGCGGCATCAGCGTGGAGGAGAATGACGCTGAGGCGGTGAAGTGGTTTACACGGGCCGCTGAGCAGGACTACCCCCGGGCCCAGCAGCTGCTGGGGGAGTGCTATGAGAACGGCTATGGGGTGGAGAAGGATATGGCCCGGGCCCTGGAGCTGTATACCAAATCCCATGAGGCGGGCTATGCGCCGGCCACCTGCGCCTTGGGCGTGTGCTATGAGTACGGCGACGGGGTGAAGGAGGACAAAGCCAGAGCTGTGGAGCTGTATCGTCAGGCGGCGGAGCAGGGACTGGTCCGGGCCCAGTGCAACCTGGGGTACTGCTACTACCGCGGCATCGGTGTGGAGGAGAACGACGAGGAGGCCGTCAAGTGGTTCCGCAAGGCCGCGGAGGAGGAGTATCCCCGGGCTATGAGTCTGCTGGCCGAGTGCTATGAGAACGGATACGGAGTTCAGCAGGACGACGATGAGGCCGTCCAGTGGTATAGAAAGGCTGCACAGGAGGAATATCCTCCCGCAATCTGCTCCCTGGGGCTGTGCTATGAGCTGGGCACAGGCGTGGAGATGGACGAGGCCAAGGCCGTGGAGCTGTACCGCCAGGCGGCGGAGCGGGGACACGCCCGGTCTCAGTGCAACCTGGGGTACTGCTACTACCAGGGTATCGGCGTGGAGGAGGACAACGATGAAGCCTTCCAGTGGTTTGAAAGGTCCGCTGCCCAAGGATATCCCCGGGCGTTGTATCTGCTGGGAGAGTGCTATGAGAACGGCTATGGCGTGACGGAGGACATTCAAAGGGCCGTGGAGCTGTATCAGAAAGCCCATGAGAGCGGAAGCTCCTCGGGTACCTGCTCCCTGGGTCTGTGCTATGAGCTGGGCCGGGGCGTGGCGGAGGACAAAGGCAAAGCCGTAGAGCTGTACCGTCAGGCGGCGGAGCGGGGACTGGCCCGGGGCCAGTGCAATCTGGGCTACTGCTGCTACGAGGGGATCGGCATTGAAACGGACGACGCCCAGGCGTTCTACTGGTTCAGCCGGGCCGCAGAGCAGGGTCAGCCGCGGGCGCAGTGTATGCTGGGACTGTGCTACGAGATGGGCCGTGGGGTGGACGAGGACAAGCAGAAGGCTGTGGAGTACTACCGGCAGGCTGCGGATAACGGCTATGTCAGCGCCATGTGCAACCTGGGGTACTGCTACTACACCGGGATTGGCTTGCCGGAGGATGAGGCGCAGGCCGTTGCATGGTTCCAGAGAGCGGCGGAGCGGGGGATGCCCCGGGCGCTGTTCCTGCTGGGCGAGTGCTATGAGGAGGGCAATGGAGTCCAGGCGGACCTGGCAAGGGCCAGGGAGCTGTATCGACAGGCCGCAGATAAGGGCTATCAGAGCGCCAAAGAGGCCCTGCAGCGGCTGGAGGGACAGGGGAGCTACACGTATATTCCGCCTGAGCCCGAAAAACCGGCGCCCGCGCCCCAGACGCCCAAGGGTCCGGCGAAGAAAAAGAAGGGCGGACTGTTCGGCTTCTTCAAAAAGTAATACATAAATTGTCAGCTTGGGCGGAGACGCTGAGAAAAACAGTCCCGGAGGCGGTGAGCCTCTGGGACTGTTTTCATAATTTATAGAGCTGTTCTTGCTTTTCAGACTTATGTTCGACTGATAAAGTGTCGATATAATAAAAAGTAGAGTGGAGAAAGAGAAGGTGGGGCAAGGATGCTCCACAAATTACAGAAAGAGGAGTGCATTTTTTTTGAAAATTTGGAAGGCAACAAGAAAGACTCTGGCTCTGGTTTTTTGTTTGGCCATGCTGCTGTCTCTGATTCCGGCGGCCGGAGCAGAAACTGTTCAGGGCGGCAGCGGCAGCGCCTCTGTGCCCAAGCTGTCCAAGAAGGAGATGTCTGATCTGCTCAGCTCTGTTTCCACCCAGACGCCGGAAAACATCTTTGCGGCGGCTCCCTCCTGTGCCGCGCCCTATTCCTCCGGCCAGGTGAAAACCGAGGTGCTGGAGGCGGCGGCTGCCAGGCTGAGCATCCTGCGGCGGATTGCGGGACTGCCCGCCGTCACAGCCGACATGGAGCTGTGCAGACAGGCCCAATACGGCGCAGTTCTGCTGGCCGCCTCGGAGTTTTCCCACTACCCCGGGCAGCCCCAGGATATGGACAACGATTTTTATAACAGGGGTAAGGAGGCCACCAGCTCCAGCAATATTTATGCGGGCCTGGGCTTTATGAGTACACCGGACGGTTTTATGGATGACAGCGACGCCGGCAACATCGACCGGCTGGGCCACCGCCGCTGGCAGCTCAACCCCCGGATGGGCAAGGTGGGGTTTGGCTATGCCGTTGTCAGCAGCGGGTACCGGCGATATACGGCGGAGAAGGTTTTTGACCGCAGCGCGAACACAACAGACTACGACTATATCGCCTGGCCGGCCTCCGGGAATTTCCCCAACGACCTCAGCGCCTTTGAGAAAAACAGCGCCTGGAGCGTCTCGGTAAATCCCGAGAGATACAAAACCCCCAGCGCCGCGGATCTGGCTGTCACTCTGACCCGCACCTCTGATGGGAAGATATGGACCTTCACCAGCCAAAATCAGTACCAGGCCAGCAACGCCGGGCTGTACTTCAATGTGGACACCGCCGGCTACGGTGTGAGCAACTGCATTATCTTCCGTCCCGACGGAGTGGAACAATATGAGGGCGTATACACCGTCCGGATTGACGGCTTGCGCACTTCCGGCGGCAGTCCGGCCAGCCTGTCCTATGAGGTGGACTTTTTCAAAAGCGAGGGCTATGTGGAGCCCCAGAAGCCCGTTGAGCCCACCATGTTCTCAGATGTGCAGGAGGGTGACTGGTTCAGAGAGGCTGTGGAGAAAGCGGCCGGCGCCGGCCTCATTAAGGGCTATGACGGCGGCCGGTTCGGGCCCAGCGACGAGCTGTATGTTGCCCAGGCGCTGGTGCTGGCCTATCAGCTGGACAGCAGGGCCACCGGCGGTACCCTGCCCCAGACCTCCGGCGAGTGGTATATGCCCTACTATCAGTACTGCCTGGACAAGGGGATTATCACCAGCCGGCAGGTGCAGCCCTCCGATCTGATGCGGCAGGCAACCCGGTATGAGATGGTGTCCATTCTGGACAAGGCGGTGCCCAAAAGCCGGATGGAGCCGGTAAAAACCGTCGCCTCCATTCCCGATGTGGAGGAGGAGAGCCAATACGGCGCAGTCGTCTATAAGTGGTACCGGGCAGGTATCCTGTCCGGCGGCAGCGACGGCAGCTTCTATGGCGGCAATACCATCCGCCGGGCGGAGGTAGCCGTGATCCTGTGCAAAATCAGCAACCTTCTGTAATCAAAGCAGGGCTTCCCCGATGGATGGGGGAGCCCTGCCGGTGTTCTGCGGCCCCGGCACAGCCGGGGCCGGTTCTGTTATTGCAGCCTCTGGATTGCGGCGTCAGCGGCCATCTGTTCGGCCTCCTTTTTGCTCCGGCCGGAACCGGAGCCCAGAGGCTTGCCGTTGAGTGTGACCTCTACGAAGAAACGCTTGTTGTGGTCAGGGCCCTCCTCACCCACCAGGCGGTACTGGAGGATCTGACCGCTCTCCCGCTGGACCAGCTCCTGAAGGGCGGTCTTGTGGTCCCGGGGCTTGGCGAGACTGGCCACCTCCCGGCTGAGGATATACTTTTGAATAAACCTTCGCGCCGAGCCGATGCCCCCGTCCAGATAGATGGCAGCCAGAACGGCCTCAACCGCGTCGGCTTGGATGGAGGGGCGTTCCCGGCCGCCGCCAGAGCTTTCTCCCTTGCCCAGGCGCAGATACTCGCCCAGCTCCAGCTCCCGGGCCACCTCCACCAGGCTCTCCTCACACACGAGGACGGCCCGGGTACGGGTCAGGTCCCCCTCGGGAAGGTCGGGGTGGTTGCGGTACAGATGATCGGCCACGACCATGCCCAGGATGGAGTCGCCCAAAAATTCCAGCCGCTCATTGCTCAGCAGCTTGCCCCGGCTCTCATTGGCCCGGGAGCTGTGGGTCAGGGCGTTTTCCAGCAGGGAAGGATCCTGAAAGGTGTAGCCCAACTTTTCTTCCAAAGTCTTCATGTGAAACTCCTTGGAACCCGCTCTATGATAATATGCGGGTTCTTAAATAGTGGAACTCCGCCTGAAGGCGGAGTTCCGTCAGCATTCAGTCGATCTTATTCTGGAGGAAGCGGACCAAATCGCCCACTGTGGCGATGGAGGACGCCTCTTCCTCTCCCAGCTCCTCAATTCCGAATTCTTCCTCCAAAGCCATGGATAAATCCACGATATCCACAGAGTCGGCGTTTAAATCGTCTGTAAAAGAGGTTTCCATGGTGACGCTGTCGGCGCTTACATTGAATTGCTCGGCAATCAGAGCAGCCAGCTTTTCAAAGATCATAATGTGTCGCTCCTTCTGTTTTGTGCCTATGCACTTTTCTGTCTTTATGATAGGCACATTTTCCCAAACTGTCAATAGCTTTTTTTTAATTTCTTCTCTTGGTCAATGGAAGTCAGCTTCCGGAGGCTGCACAGAAGCGCCGCAAATCCCCAAAAGCCTGGGGCGCAAGGAAGAGCAGGGCCGACAGGTTGGGCAGGGCCATCAGCGCGTTGCATAAATCGACCATTTGCCAGACTGCGCCGGACTCCCAGACTGCACCTGCCAGGGTACACAGGAGGAAAAGGATCCGGTACACAGGTGTCAGCCTGACGCCGGAGAGGAATTCCAGGCACTGCTGTCCGTAGTAGCTCCATCCCAGGATGGAGGAAAAGGCAAAGAGAAGCAGAGACAGAGCTACGATTCCCTGCCCGGCTGTACCCAGGACAGAGCCGAAGGCGGCGGCCGTGAGGGGAGCGCCGGTGAGGGAGCCGGGGGAGGAGGGGTTCCAGGCTCCGCTGACCAGAATGACAAGGGCAGTGGCAGTGCATACCAGAAGGGTGGACAGGAAGACCTCAAAGATGCCCCACATTCCCTGCCGGGCAGGGCAGTCTGTCCGGGCCGCCCCATGAGCCATGGCGGAGGTGCCCAGCCCCGCCTCATTGGTAAATACCCCGCGGGCTACCCCGTACCGCAGGGAGGCGGATACGGTCCAGCCGGCCCCGCCTCCCGCAGCGGCGGCAGGAGAGAGGGCGCAGGAGAAAATCAGCTTCAGGGCCTCCGGGATGGACTGCCAGCGGCACAGCAGAACCAGCGCGCCGCTGCCCAGGTAGACAGCCGCCATCACCGGCACCAGGGCGGAGGACACTGCCGCGATCCGCCCCAGGCCGCCCGACATCACAAGACCCGCCAGCAGGGTGACCGCTATCCCGGCCGCCAGCCGGGGACAGCCGAAGGCCGCCTCCAGACTGGAGGCGATGGAGGAGGACTGGACCAGGTTGCCCCCCGCCAGAGTGGCGGGAATTCCGGCCAGACAGAAACAGGCGGCCAGCAGGGGAGAACCCAGGCCCTCCCGCAAATAGTACATAGGCCCGCCCCGGAGCCTGCCGTCTGGCCCGGACCGCTGATACTTCACCGCCAGCAGCTTTTCCCCGCAGGAGGTCATCATCCCTAGAAAAGCGGATATCCACATCCAGAATACCGCTCCCGGTCCCCCGAGGGTGATGGCTGTGGCTACCCCCGCGATGGAGCCGGTGCCCATGGTGGATGCCAGAGCAGTGGCTAGGGCCTGGAGAGGGGACAGCCCGCTGCCGGTTCTCTTCCGCGTGCGGAGTAGTGCCCCTGCCGTGGCCCGCCACCAGGTTCTGAATTCAAAAATTTGAAACCACCCGGAGCCCACGGAGTACACAAGCCCTGTCACCAGGAACAGCCCCAGCAGCCAGGGATTCCAGAGAGCATCCGAAATTTGAGATAAAAAATCCACCGCATACCACCTCAAAAAAGTGATATGCGGCATATCCGTCCCTATAGAACCTTGGACAAAAACAGTTGGGTGCGGGGGTGCTGGGGATGGTCAAAAAATTCCTTGGGAGTGTTCTGCTCCAGGATGTGGCCGCCGTCCATAAAGAGGATCCGGCTGGCTACCTCCCGGGCAAAGCCCATCTCGTGGGTGACCACTACCATGGTCATACCGTCCTGGGCCAGCTCTTTCATCACGTCCAGCACCTCACCCACCATCTCCGGGTCCAGGGCAGAGGTGGGTTCGTCAAAGAGCATGACCTTGGGCTTCATGGCCAGGGCCCGGACAATGGCGATGCGCTGCTTCTGGCCGCCGGACAGCTGGCTGGGGTAGGACTCCGCCTTGTCGCTGAGGTCCACGCGCTGGAGGAGGGCGGAGGCCACCTCGTCTGCCTCGGACTGCTTCATCAGGCCGGTGCGTACCGGGGCCAGGGTGATGTTTTTCCGGATGGTCATGTTGGGGAAGAGGTTGAAGTGCTGGAACACCATGCCCATCTGCTGGCGGACCTGATCAATCTTTACCTTGGGGTCGGTGATGACGGTATTTTCAAAGGTTATGGTGCCCTTTGTAGGGGTCTCCAACAGGTTGAGGCAGCGCAGGAAGGTGGACTTTCCGGAGCCGGAGGGGCCGATGACCACGACCTTTTCTCCGGGGGAGATGTGCTCGGAGATGTTGTCCAGTACCAGATGCTTCCCAAAGGCCTTGGACAGGTTTTTAACGTCGATCACTTTGACGCAGCCTCCCTTCAATTTTCTTGATGACAAAGGTGAGCAGGTATACAATGGCCAGGTAGAACAGGGCGGCCACCGTCATGGGGGCGAGGTAGTTGGCCAGATTTTGCCCGCTGCCCACGTTTTTGGCTGCGGCGGTCAAATCGTACATACCGATCATGCTGACAATAGAGGTCTCTTTGATCAGAGCGATCAGCTCGTTGCCGATGGAGGGGATTACGTTTTTGATGGCCTGGGGGATAACGATGTACCACATGGTTGTGCCGGCTGACAGCCCCAGGGACCGCCCCGCCTCCGTTTGGCCCACGTCTACGGACAGAATGCCTCCACGGATATTTTCCGACACGTAGGCGCCGGAATTTATTCCAAAGGCGATAATGGCTGTGATCACCAGGGGGAAGCCCCGGATGGCCAGGACAACGAAAGCCATGATAAACAGCTGCAGGGCCATGGGGGTGCCGCGCACCACAGTAACATAGACTGCACAGATCAGCTTGGGTATTTTCATCAAAAGGCTTTTTGACCTGGACAGCCCTACCAGGGCCACAACGGTGCCCAGAATCAGGCCCAGGACTGCCGCGCCTATGGAGACGGCAAGGGTCATGCGCAGGCCGGTCAGCATACTGTCCAAATATTTGGAGGTTGTGAAAATCAGGGTGAATTTTTCAAAAAAGGTCATCATTCCACCGGCTTTCATATGTCTATGTCATGTGGCGGAACAGTGCCTGAAAGTACTGTTCCGCCACAGCTTGTGCTTATTCCATACCCATGTGCTTCATAACCAGGGCATTAATGCCGTCCTCACCCAGCTCGGCGAGTACCTCGTTGATGGCATTGAGTAGCTCGTCCTGGCCCTTGGTGACACAGATGGCATACTGCTCCTCCGTGGGGAAGGGTGCTTCCCCCTCGCCGCCGGCGTAGTACAGCGCCGCGCACTCATAGCCGCTGTTCTTCTCCACGATATAGGAGGCGGGCAGCTGGTCAACCACCACCACATCTACCTGGCCCGCGCCCACGGCGTCCGCCGCAAGCTGGGCGCTGTCGTAACGGGTCTCGGCGGCGCCGGTGCCGTTGAGCACGCCGTCCCGGCCCAGGTCATAGTCGTCACCGTTCACGGCGTTGATCTCCATGTCCACATAGATGTCGCCGGTTGTGTCGCCCTGTACGCCGATGCTCTTGCCGGCCAGAGAGTCCCAGAGGATATAGCTCACCTCGCCGTCGGTGCCGTTGGGGGTCATGGTGCCGGCGGGGTAGATCACATACTGCACAGAGGTGAAGTAGGGGGTGGAGAAGTCCACCTGCTCCTTCCGCTTGTCGGTGATGGTGATGCCCGCAGCGCCCACGTCAGCCAGCTTGCCGGCGGAGACCGCATCAATGATGGTGCCGAATTCCACGTTTGTGTAGTTGACCTTGCGGTTCAGCTTTTCGGCCACCTTGTTCATGACGTCCACGTCCACACCAACAATGTCGGTGCCGTCGTAGTACTCAAAGGGGGCAAAGTAGGCGTTGGTATACACCGAGATATCGCCTCCGGCAGGCTGCTGGGAGGAGCTGCCGTTCTGAGAGGTGCCGGGGTTGCTGGCAGAGCTGTTGTCTTTGGAAGTGGAGCCGCTGTCGTTGCCGCAGGCGGCAACAGACAGGGCCATGACCGCTGCCATGGCCAGAGCAAGAATCTTTTTCATTGTAAAAACTCCTTTTCAATAACCGGTCCGGACGCCCGGACACTGACCTGATTATACTATGGAAAAATATTCACAGTCAATAGATTAATATTCAAAAATGGAAAACCGATCCCCGTTTTTTTGTGTAAAACAGCGGGAACCGGCCGGTAAATTTTACGTCTATAATAGAGAAATTAAAAATTTCTTAAAGATGAGCTGGCCCCCTTGCATTTTTGGGGGAAAACGTTATGCTAGACAGTGACTGTTCAGCCTGCGGAAAGGACGTGAAAAAGAAGATATGAGTGTGGTGGACGATTTATCCCACCGTCTGGCCCGGGACCTGGAGGAGCATCCGGGCAAATGGGCCTCCCGGCTGGTTTTTCTGCTGGGGCCCTGGGCCTGCCTGTGGATGGTGGAAATTTTAAATGAAAACAACATATTCAAGGACCTGGACGACTGGCAGGTGCTGATGAATATGGTGTTTTACTACAGTATTTTTATTGCCCTGCGGCTGCTTTTGGGGCGGAACCGGCGGGCGGCTGCTCTGGGAACCTGCCTGTGTTTTCTGTTTGGGCTGGTAAACCACTATGTTCTGCGCTTCCGGGGCCGGATTCTGTTTCCGGCGGACATCACCGGCTGGCGCACTGCCGCCAACGTGGCCAAGGGCTTCGATTACTCGGCGGACTCCTACATGATACAGGCCTCCATTCTGCTGGTGGCCTATCTGGCGCTGGTTTTCTACTGCGTTCCCCAAAGGAAGCGGGCAAGGATCTGTCTGCCCGCAGCCCTGATCCTGTGGACGGTAATCCTGGGCTATGGCTACGCCTTTTTCTGCACCGGGATGCTTCCGGCCCTGGACATTTATACCCAGCAGTGGGTCACCCAGCGCAACGGATTTCTGCTCAATTTCTCCATCGCCCTGCGCTACTCCTCTGTGGACAAGCCTGAGGGCTACTCCAAGGACACGGTGCTGGAGCTGATGGAGCAGTACCCCGGCGTCCCGGGGGACCCGGAACAGCGGCCGGTGAATATTGTGGTGATTATGAACGAGTCCTTTGGAGATCTGACCGTCTTTGATGGACTGGACGCTTCAGAGGACCCCACCCCCTTCCTCCATTCGATGGAGGAGAACACCATCCAGGGCTGGATGTACTCCTCGGTCACCGGCGGCGGCACCGCCACCATAGAGTTTGAATATCTCACCGGCTTTACCAGTCTGTTCCAGCCGCCCCACACAGTGGCTTATCAGCTCTATGTGGAGGAGGACATGCCCTCCCTGGCCGCCCTGGCCGGGAGCCAGGGCTATGCCACGACGGCCTTTCACCCCTATAAATCCTCCGGCTGGAACCGGGTGCTGGCCTACCAGTATCTGGATTTTGACCGGCAGATGTATGAGGAGGATGTGCCCGACCCCTATATCATCCGCAGTTATATCTCCGACAAGTCGGACTATGAGATGATCTGCCGCTCCACACAGGCGGAGGACACCAGTTTCTTTTTTAATGTCACCATGCAGAATCACAGCGGCTATGCCCAGGGCTGGTACAACCTTCCCAGGACCATTCAGCTGCCGGAGCGGCTGCGCTCTGCGGACCACACCGCTGAGCAGTTTCTGGCTCTGATGCGGGAGAGCGATAAGGCGCTGGAGGAGCTGATCAGCTATTACAGCCAGTGTGAGGAGCCCACCCTGGTGGTCTTTTTCGGCGACCACCAGCCCCCGCTGACCAATGCCTTTTATGAGGTTCTGTACGGCAAGCGCCTGTCTGAGCGGACGACGGAAGAGGTGATGCAGCAGTACGCCGTCCCCTTCTTTATCTGGGCCAACTATGATATTCCGGAGCAGCGGGACGTGGTAATCAGCCCCAACTTTTTGGGGGTGCTCACCGCCCGGACCGCTGGCCTGCCCCTCACAGGCTATATGGAGTTTCTGGCAGATTTATATGATGTCATGCCCGCCGTTACTCCAGTAGGCTTTGTCACCTCAGACGGGCAGTTTTTGAAAAAGTCTGAGCTCAGTCAGGAGCAGAAGGACTGGCTGTGGCAGTATGAGATTCTGAACTACTGCGGTATGGTGGACCTCTTTGATGAGGTGCGGCCTATGTTCTGCATGGACTGAAATATTTCCGAACGGGGTTCGGAGAAGAATAAAACAGAGAGAAGTGGTTTTCATGGACAGACAGCGGCCCAGGGGCCGGGAGAAAAATATTACCGGCCCGGGCAAGACGGTGCAGAAGCGGGGCGAGGGGTTGAATACCGGCCCGGTGGGTGTTCCGGGGGCCCGTGGCAGCGGAGCCCAGAGCTCCGGGACCAGAGCCTCCGGCGGCCGTCCAGTGGGGGGCTTTAAGCTCATCATCCTGCTGGCAATTCTGCTGCTGGGCGGCGGCGGGGGACTGACCGCCCTGATAGGCGGGCAGATGGGTCCGGCCGGCCCGTCCGGTCCGGTCGGCTCGGGCGGACTGAATGTCAGCGCCCTGATGAGTACCCTGGGGGGCGGCAGCGTCTCCAGCGGCTGGCAGGGTCAGGCCAACACCGGAAGGCTGGATACTAGTGTGGACCCCGCCGCCCGGGCAAAACGGGTGAAGCTGTTGGGAGACGGGAAGGATACCGTCACCATCATGGTCTATATGTGCGGCACCGATCTGGAGTCCCGGGCGGGGATGGGCACATCTGACCTTCAGGAGATGCTGGCGGCCCGGTTTGGAAAAAATGTCAGTCTGCTTGTCTATACCGGCGGCTGCTCCGCCTGGAAAAACAATCAGGTGAGCAGCAGCGTCAATCAGATTTGGCAGGTCAGAGACGGGGGGATGGTCTGTCTGGAGAAGGACCTGGGGTCGGTCTCCATGACCGACCCGGATACGCTGGCCGGCTACATCCGCTACTGTGCAGAGAGGTTCCCGGCCAGCCGGTATGAGCTCATCCTCTGGGACCACGGCGGGGGCTCGATCAGCGGCTATGGCTACGACGAAAAATTTGCGCGGAGCGGTTCTATGGGCCTGTCCGGCATCCAGACCGCCCTGGAGAAGGGCGGAGTGACCTTCGATTTCATCGGCTTTGACGCGTGTCTTATGGCCACAGCGGAAAATGCCCTGATGCTCACCCAATACGCCGACTACCTTATCGCCTCGGAGGAGACGGAGCCCGGCGTGGGCTGGTACTATACCGACTGGCTCACCGCGCTGGGTAAGAACACGTCCATGCCCACCGTCGAGCTGGGCAAACGAATTGCCGATGATTTTGTGGACACCTGCGCCCGGAAATGCCCCGGTCAGCTCACCACCCTGTCGGTGATCGACCTGGCCGAGCTGGAGGCCACCCTGCCGGACAGCCTGAACGGCTTCTCCAAGTCAGCCAGCAGGCTCATCTCGGCCAAGGAATACCAGACGGTGTCGAATGCCCGGAGCAATACCCGGGAGTTTGCTCAGTCCAGTAAAATTGACCATGTGGATTTGGTGCATCTAGCCAAAAATCTGGGTACGAAGGAGGCCGGAGAGCTGGCCGACGCCCTGCTGGGAGCGGTGAAATATAATCGCACCTCCTCCAACATGACTAACGCCTATGGCGTGTCCATCTACTTCCCCTTCCGCAACAGTGGAGCTGCCGTGAAACGGGCTGTGGATTCCTACCAGCAGATGGACATGGACAGCGACTATATCCGCTGTATCCGGCAGTTCTCTGAATTTTCGGACTATGGAAAAACAGCCTCCGGCGTGACCGCCTCTCCGCTGACCGCCCTGCTTGGGGGGTACGCCAGCGGCGGCGGCAGCCAGGAGGTGATTACCCAACTGCTGGGCAGTCTGCTGTCCGGCGGCTCCGGCCGGGCGCTGGAGGTGGACCAGGAGGAGATGGTCCAGTATCTGTCCCAAACCCACTTCGACCCGGCGGCCCTGAGATGGGCCCAAAACGCCGGGGGGACATGGTGCTCTATCTGCCCGAGGAGCAGTGGGCTCTGGTGCAGAGCCTGGAGCTGAACCTGTTCTATGACGATGGGGCGGGCTACATTGATTTGGGTCTGGATAATGTCTTTGACTTTGACGAGGACGGCGCCCTGCTGGGGACCGGCGGCAACAGCTGGGTTGCTGTCAACGGCCAGCCTGTGGCTTACTATCACACCTCCACCATGGATGATGGGGTCCACTACATCATCACCGGCTATGTCCCCGTCCTCCATAACGGGCAGCGCGCTGAGTTGCTCCTCACCTTTGACGACGCCAATCCCCACGGCTATGTGGCCGGTATCCGGGCTGTGTACCCGGAGGGGGAGACCGAGACAGTGGCCAAGAGCGGTACTGCCCTTCAGCCGGGGGACACCCTGGAGTTCCTCTGCGACTACTACAGTTACGGCGGGGAGTATGAGAACAGCTATCTTCTGGGGGAGGCGCTGACCGTCCCGGAGGAGGGACTGACCATTTCGGATGTGCCCCTGGAGGGGGACATCCGGGCCACGTACCGCTTTACCGATCTCTATCAGCAGTCCTATTGGACGCCGCCCATCCCATAAAGAGACCGACGGGCCGGAGCGAATTTGCTCCGGCCCGCTGTTTTTTAAAATGAAAAAATGGAATGATAATTTGTTATGAAGTAATTATTTAAAGAAAATAGCGAGGAAATAAGGTAAAAAACAGGATACAGGTTTCTTTATGTTGGTGGCCTCCAAATAGTATTTGACTAAACATCAGAAATTCTGATGAGTGGTCCAAAGAAATACCCATCCGTTTTTTCGCAAAATATCTTGTAAAACATTACCGGCATCAGGAGAAAAATACGTATAATCACCAATCCTATAGCAATCGTCAAAATGCGTAACACTCAGTAGGGGCGGATATCATCCGCCCGCAAGGTGACGCGGCACAGCCCTTCCGGACGGGCGGGTAATACCAGCCCCTACAAAATCACTGTTGGTAATTTAGAAGATTGCTATAAATTGGTTTTTGTTATCAGGAAGAATGATGTCTCCCAGGACAACACCCTGAGAGGAAATGAATCGTAAACTAAGAAAACCAACCGTTTTTGACATTGGAATTTTTACGGCGGAATGTAAATGTGCAGTTATTCAGACTGGTTGTCAAGTGGTTTATTGTGTTTGGATCCGAAATAGTGATATGATCTCCGGTGCAGCCATTTGTCACAATTATTTCAGATGTATCGTTAAAATCTATCGGTAAATTATACTTATGGAAAAGATAAACTGCAAAAAATACCATCATGCAAATGAAAATCAAAGGAATAAAGTGCTTTCTGATTTTACCCATAGTAGTTCCCTGCTTATAGTTTTGATGTTCGCTGTAATTATAACACGTTTGACTGAAAATTCAACCAATATAAAGACATATCGGACAAAACCGATTCCCATAACTCAACAGTATTAGCGCCGGAGCGAATTTACTCCGGCCCGTTGTTTATTTCGCTGAAATAATAAATTTATTCTCTTTAGATATTGACAAAACAGACGGAGCTTGTATAATAGACTAAAAAGGTGCTCTTTCAGGAGGAGGAGTGGTCTTATGCTGATTACCAGGGAGATGGATTATGCGCTGCGTATTCTTCGAGCCCTGCACCGGGAGGGGCAGCTGTCCGCGGGAACGATTGCCCAGCAGGAGCACATGCCCAAGGCGGTTACCTTGAAGATACTAAAGCAGCTTCACGCCGCCGGAATGGTGGACAGCCGCCGGGGGTCCGGCGGGGGATATCTGCTGCAGACCCCCTGTGAGGGCCTGTATTTGGGAGACCTGTTCCACGCCTTGGGGGACCCGCCCCTCCTCAACCGCTGCCAGCAGCCGGGCTACCGGTGTGAAAACCGGCCGGAGGGGGACTGCGGTCTGTGCCGGGAGCTGACCCGGGTACAGCAGGTGCTGGAGAGAGAGCTCCATAAAACACCTTTGAGCGCAATTTTTCAGGATATATGAAGTCAATTATGTAAGGAGGAAGTGTCTGTATGCTGTATCAAACCACACAGGAGCATGAGGAACTGCGGGCTAAGGTAAGGGAATTTGCCGAGGCTGAAATTAAGCCCATCGCCTTCATGCTGGACAAAAACAACCAGTTCCCCACTGAGGCGGTGCAAAAGATGGGGGAGCTGGGCCTGATGGGCCTGCCCTATGAGAAGGAGTACGGCGGGGCGGGGCTGGACGCTTTGAGCTATGCCATCGCTGTGGAGGAGCTGGCCCGGGTGGACGGCGGCGCGGGGGTCATCCTCTCCGCCCATACCTCTCTGGGTACATATCCCATTTACGCCTTTGGCAGCGAGGAGCAGAAGAAAAAGTATCTGCCCGATCTGTGCTCCGGCAAAAAGATTGGCGCCTTCGGCCTCACTGAGCCCAACGCCGGCTCCGATGCCGGCGGCACCGAGACCACCGCTGAGGACATGGGGGACCACTACCTCCTCAACGGGGAGAAGATCTTCATCACCAACGGCGGCGAGGCCAGCACCTATGTGGTGTTCGCCGTCACCACCCCCGGCATCGGCACCAGGGGCATCTCCGCCCTCATTGTGGAAAAGGGCTGGGAGGGCTTCACCTTTGAGGAGCACTATGACAAGATGGGCATCCGCTCCTCCGCCACCTGTCAGCTGAACTTCAACAACGTGAAGGTTCCCAAGGAGAACCTGCTGGGCAAGGAGGGCCAGGGCTTCAAGATCGCCATGGCCACCCTGGACGGCGGCCGCATCGGAATCGCC
>JAAVYL010000139.1 GCA_022791075.1 Lawsonibacter sp.
GAAGTCGGCGTAAATCAGCAGCAGAGACTCCACAGACAGGGATTCCAGCTCCAGATCCCAGGTGGAATGGTTGGAGGCGATGTGGCTGATGTCCTCCATCCTCCGCTCCAGCAGCCACTGGTCGGTGTAGTAGTAGTGGAGATAGGGCACCCGCTCCCCGGGGCGGCAGCCGAACTTGCCCACGTCGTGGGCGGCGGCGGCGCCGGAGATCAGGGCCAGGTCCACCTCCACCCCGGCGGCGGCCAGGCCCCGGGCGGCGGTCATGGCGATGTAGTGAACCCCCGAAATATGGCTCAGGGTCTTGAAGGGGGTCACCTCCATCCCCAGGCGCATCAGCTCATAGAGAAATTCCCCCCGCCAGGCCGCAAGGAAACGGCGGTACTCTCGGGCCTTGTCGCAGTGCTCATACTCCTCCTCGGTGAGGAACTGAAAGTCCAGCATGGGGTCGAAGGGCATAACCTCCCGCTCCCGGTCCAGAAGGATCTGGAGCACGGTGAGATAAAACAGCGCCCCGCCGCCGCACCGGGGAGCCTCCGGGGCAAAGCCGTTGTCCGGAAACATCATGCGGCAGATGTATTGATAGCAGAACGGCCCCCAGCCCTTCTCCGGGGGCTCAGGACACAGCCGGTTCAGAATGGGGGCGCACACCTCTAAAATCCTGGTGCAGCTCAGCCGCTCCCTGACGGGCAGCAGTCCGGCCAGCCCCTTCTCCCAGCCGGGGTCCTTCAGCAGCTCCTGCAGCGCACGGCGTCCAAGAAATTTCTCTGGCTTTCGGGCGGTGAGAGCCTCTATAATTTCATGATTCAGCTCGCGGGTCAGTTTGTTCATGGTGCCACCTCATCTCGCCGCCCTGTTCCTTCGGGGCGGCAAAATTTTCTCAGAATAAGCATAGCACATTTTGGGCCGTTTGGAAAGAGAAAACGCAGCCCGAATTCCGAACCGCGGTTAAAAAAAGCCCACCACCTTTTTGTGAAAAGATGGTGGGTATTTTTTTACAGGCTACATGCTGTTAAGTCGGCAGAAGCAGCCCGGACTTGTTTAAGCGAAATTTGGAATCTCTTCGTGGAAAGGCCTTAAAACGTATTGATTCAGCCATACTGCGGGGCCGTCCTCGTCATTGCAGCCGCAGATGATATCCGCCCTTTGTTTCACCTGCTCTCCCGCATTTTGTACTGCAATGCCCGTGCCGGCCAGCTGGATAAACCCCAGGTCGGTGGTATCATCTCCAAAGCTGACAACCTCTTCGGGCGATATCCGCCAGTGCTCCAACAGGGTTTTCAGCGCCCGCTCCTTTGCCGCCAGCTGTGAGACAGCAACAATATCCCCATCCTCCAGCTGCTGAAGGCACAATCCGGGATAGGATGCGGAGGTCAGCCGGCTCTGCAGCGGCGGCGGAGCCTGATACAGTACGATCCGCAGCAGGCTTTGCTCCGGAAGCTGCGCCCAGGAATCCAGCCGGATGGAGTGCTGCGCCTCATAATTGGTATAGGTAGTGCCGTCTTCACAGGATACCGAGCACGGGTGGCCCTCTATATCGGCCAGAAGGCGTTTTGCCGACTGCCAGTCCAGCGGATGCACGGCAATCACTGCGGAATCGGCACTTACAACAGCGCCATTGCAGAAGGCGGCGCCCCGGCAGGCCAGCTGGCTGCAAATCATTTCTGCAGAATCTTTCCGCCGGGCAGTCAGGACGCAGGCGGCAATTTGGCAGCGTCGGAGCCTGCGGAATACCTCCACGGTAAACGGCGACAAGGTGCCGTCGCTGCGCAGTATTGTGCGGTCCAGGTCCACTGCGACCAGTTTTATGCGTTTTGACATGGATGTATCGCCTCCGGGGGACAAAACCCGCTCCGCTTGCATACAAGGGCAAGCGGGGCGGATTTTGTGACTGTAATGATCAAATACTGTTCTGAACCTCTTTCAGGGCGGGCATGGAATCCTGAGCGCCCAGCCGGCAAACCGTGATTGCACTGCAGTCGGCAGCAAATTGACAGGCCTCGGTGAGGGTCATATTCTGCATCAGTGCATAGCCCACTCCGCCGATGAAGCTGTCCCCGGCTCCGGTCGTCTCGATGGCCTCGACCTCTCTTGCCGGAATGAAGGTGACGCTGCCTTGGTCTGAGACCACGGCCCCCTCTTTTCCCAGCGTGACGATGATATCCGCGCTGTAGTCCCTGGCCATCCTTGCAGCGCCCTCCCTGGCCTGATCAACGGTACCCAGCTCTGTGTTCAGGTAGAATGCAGCCTCCACTTCGTTGACTACAATAATATCACACATCTGAAGATAGCGGTTGGGAATCTCCATCGCTGGGGCCGCGTTCAAAAGCACCTTGCAGCCGCAGGCCTTTGCCTTCTGGATGGCGTAGGTGTTGATTTCCATGGGAATCTCCATTTGGAGGATCACGATGGCGGCCTGCTGCAGGAGCGGCTCCACAGCGTCAATATTTTCTCTGGTCACAGCGTAGTTGGCACCGCGCACAATGCTGGCAAAGACGCTTCCATCCTCCAGAGCGCTGATGACGCCCATTCCGCTGGGCACACCCGGTATCGTCCTGATATGATCGGTATTTACTCCATAGGCCTTGGCGGTCTGCACAAGATAGGCACCCTGAGCGTCTTCCCCTACGCAGCCTACCATATAGGTCGGAACACCCAGCTTGGCCGCCTGAACCGCCTGATTGGCCCCCTTGCCGCCTGCGCTGAATGCGGCGTTATCCACAGGCATGGTCTCGCCGCACTCGGGCAGGCGGGAGCTTTTCAGGATAATGTCATAATTCAGGCTCCCGATTACAACGATTTTGTCTCTCATGGGTCCATACACCTCTTCCTGCGGAAATCAGCTTCTCTTGAAGCGGGCCATAAAGGCGGCGAAGTCATCCTTGGCGAACTCGAAGTAGGAGGCCACAACGATGATCAGGCCGGTGACCACATACTGCCAGAAGGAATCCACGCTGATGACCACCATTCCCACCTTCAGAATTGCCAGCAGCAGCGCGCCGCAGAAGGTGCCAAAGGCGGTGCCCCGGCCGCCGGCCATGGAGGTTCCGCCGATGGCGGCAGCGGCGATGGCGTCGGTCTCATAGCCGGTGCCGGCGGTGGCCTCGGCGGAGCCCAGGCTGGCCAGCATGACCATGCCGGCCACAGCGGTGCACACACCGCTGGCGATGTAGGCGATGTACTTGGTCTTTTTGGTGTTGACGCCGGAGAGCTTGGCGGCCTCCTCATTGCCGCCGACGGAGTACAGATAGTCGCCTGTGCGCGTTTTGGACAGGATGATGTGGGCGATAATGAACACAGCCACCATGACCACAACATAGTAGCGGATGCCGCCGGGGAACTGGCCGTTGAAGATGCTGCGGAAGGAGGCGGGCACGTTGGTGACAGGCACGCCGCCGGTGACCACATAGGCGATGCCGCGGTACAGGCTCATGGTGCCCAGGGTGGCAATAAAGGGCTGGAGCTTCAGGTTGTTGACCAGAAAACCGTTGAAACAGCCCAGAAGGGCGCCGATGGCCAGACCGATCACAATGGCCACAAAGGGATTGATGCCGGCCACACAGGCGGAGGCCACAGCGATGCCCACAATGGCAAAGGTACAGCCGATGGACAGGTCGATGCCGCCGGTGAGGATGGCGAACATAATGCCCACGGCCAGCAGGCCGTTCAGAACCATCTGCTGAAACACCGTCAGGAAGTTCCCCCAGGTCATGAAGCGGGGATTGATGACGGTAAAGACCACACACAAAATAGCGGCCGCCGCCAGCACCAGCAGCTCTCTTTTATACCTTGTATAGACGTTTTTCATGCTCAATTCCCTCCAATGGCGTAGTTCAGAATGGCATCCGAATCAAATTCACTGCGAGCAGACAGCACCTTGGTAATGCGGCCCTCGCTCATCACAATCAGCCGGTCGCTGAGACCCATGGCCTCGGGCAGCTCGCTGGATACCACAATCAGGCTCTTCCCCTCCGCCACCAGGTCCTCCATCAGGCGGTAAATTTCCGCCTTGGCCGCCACATCGACGCCCTTGGTGGGCTCATCGAAGATGATGATGTCCACATTTGTAGACATCCACTTGGCAAGGATGACCTTCTGCTGGTTTCCGCCGGACATATTGACCGTCATATACTCCGGCAGTCTGGGGTGGATGTCCAGCTCCTCAAAAAAACGCTCTGCATTGGCTCGTTTCCTTGCCCGGCTGACAAACATGCCCGACATATACTTCTCCAGGCTGGAGATCGAAATATTATCAATGTTGCTGGCCAGCCTGTTAAACCCCTGGGCCTTGCGGTCCTCGGAGAGCATTCCGATTCCGGCTTTCAGCGCCTTGGTTGAGTTCCAGCTGCCGGTGATTGGCCTGCCCTTCAGGTAGACTGCCCCGTGGAGCTGCCGGTCTGCGCCCATGATGGCCCGCATCACCTCGGTGCGGCCGGCGCCGACCAGACCGTAGAAGCCGAGGATCTCGCCCTTGTGCAGCTCAAAGCTGACGTCCTTATACTTCTTGTCATCCCCTAAGTGCTCCACCCGGAGCACAACCTCTTCCTTTGCCTGGGAGGGCCTCAGGCGCCCGGCCACGGCGGAGACACTGCGGCCCACCATGGCGTGGATCAGCTCGTCCTCAGTGGTGTCTCTGATGACCATGGTCTGGATGTACTGACCGTCCCGCATGATGCTGGCCCGGTCGCACAGCTCAAAAATCTCATCCAGGTGGTGGCTGACATAGAGGAAAGTGATTCCCTCCTTCTTCAGCTTGCGCACAACCTCAAACAGGGCCTGGGTCTCCTTGGAGGTCAAAGAGGCGGTGGGCTCATCCAGGGAAATGATGTTGGAGTGGTGGTAGACGGCTTTTGCAATGGCAATCATCTGCTTTTGGCCGGCGGTGAGGGTGCGTACAATATCCCGTGAGGTAAACCTGCAGTTCAGCTCCTGGAGGATGGCGTCCACGTCCTGATGCATTTTGTTGAAGTCGATGAAGGGCCCGCTCTTGGGCTCATAGCCCAGGGTGACATTCTGCCCCACAGTCAGCTCCTCCACCACCATGATCTCCTGGTGGACCTTGGAGATGTTGCCGTTCAAAATGGCATCGTTGGGATTTTTAAAGGAGACCTTTTTGCCGTGAAGAAGCACTTCTCCCTCGTCTGCGGGAAAAACGCCGTGAAGCACGTTGAGCAGGGTGGACTTGCCCGCGCCGTTTTCTCCCAGGAGGGCGTGGATTTCTCCCTCCTCCACGGTGAAGGAGATATCCTTCAGGACGTGCACGCCGGGGAAGCGTTTATTGATGTTCACGAATTCTACAGCATTTCCCATCCTGGAAATTCCTCCTTATTCTGTTCTTATCGGATGCGGCTCCTCTTTTCAGAGGAGCCGCGTGCCGTTTCAGCCTGCAGTATAGATGGGGGGAACCCAGTTGATAATCTCAGCGGCGTCCATGTCCACGTTGGTGGAATCAATCAGAGCCTGAGGAGTCTGGACCACGCTGGGGATCGTCTCACCGTTCAGGGAGCGGAGGGTAACCTCTGTGGCGATCTGACCCATGTAGAAGGGGAAGGAATCGATGGTGGCGGACAGGCCGCCGTTCCGGATGGACTCATAGGCCTCGCCGATGCCGTCCACACCCACGACAAGAATGTCGGCGCCGGCCTCCTTCACAGCCTCCACAACGCCAAGGGCCATGGTGTCATTGTTGCAGAAGATGCCCTTCAGGTTGGGGTGATTCTGGATCCAGTTGGCGGCGATGGTCTTAGCCTGGTTGCGGTCCCAGTCGGCGTTCTGCTCCTCCACCACAACCAGACCGGAGTTGTTGTCCGCAATCCACTGCTTAAAGCCGGCGGTGCGCTGGCGGGCGGCAAATGCCTTGGGCATACCGATGACGATGGCCACCTCGCCCTGGTCGCCCAGCTTCTCGGACAGCCAGGCGGCGGCCAGTTCGCCGTTCTGGGCGGCGTTGGGGCCGACATAGTGGTTGGCTTGGGCGATCAGACCGTCGTTGACGTTCACGGTGAGTACGCCGGCGGCCTTGGCGCTCTCGACGGCGGAGGTCAGGTTGGAGTCAGAGATGGGGCTGAGCATCAGAGCGGTTTTGCCGCCGGTGGTGAAGTTCTCCGTCATGGTCTGCTGGAGGATCTCATCGTTTTCGCTGGTGGTGGCGTCCACCTCAATCGTGATGCCGGCGTCGGAAGCGGCCTGCTGATAGCCCTCCTCCAGGGTGCGCCAGAACTCGTTGGACAGGGATTTCATGACGACGGCCAGTTCCGCGTCAGCGGGGACGGCCACTTCGGTCCCGTTGGCGGCGCGGAGCTCCTCAATGGTCATGGCGTCCTGAGCAACGTCCGGGTTGAACTCCCCGGCATCCTGGGGGGTGCTGGCGCTGCCGGGGTTGGAACTGGGGCTGGAGCCAGGGTTGGAACCGGGGTTGGAGGCCGCGGGATTGCTGCCGCAGGCGGTCAGACTGAGTGCCATGGTCAGGGCCAGTGCCAATGCGAACGTTCTCTTTTTCATTTTTTGTTCCTCCTAATTATGAATTTGAGTTATACTGTTTATCTTAACATGCTGAGAATCAGGCGCTGGGCACTGATTCCATCATGTTTGGATACCACGTCTCGGATGCTGTCCACGCCCTCCCGGTCCACCTTGGACTTGATGAGCTCAAAGGCCTGGATGTTGGCCTGGCACTCCGCCCTGGAGTCCTCCCGGATGGGGAAGGTATCAAAGAATACAACTCCGTCGTAGCCGCAGCGTTCCAGGTAATAAACGAACTCGGCGGACTGGGCAAAGCTGAGTGAGCCAAAGATGAGGCCGCTGTCCTTCCAGCCGTAGCCGTCGTTCATATGCAGGCCAAAGAGCTTTCCCTTGGCCGCCGCCAGGACCAGGCCAAAGGAGGGGTTGTCATGCTTCATCAGCATGTGGCAGTAGTCCAGGGTGCAGCCCACATTGGGCCGGTCCACCTCGCTGATGAGGTAGAGGGTCATGCCGGCGCTGTCCACCATAGCGAAGTCCCGCTCCTCAAAGGGCTTATACTCAATGCTGATCTTCATGTCGGGGGCGTAGTCCGCCACCTCCCGAATGCCCTCCACCAGTTTGTTCCAGCTGTCCTGGTAGTCCATCTGGAAGGGGTAGTCGAAGCCGTCGTTCTCAAACCAGAGGGTAATTACGCTGCCCCCCAGCTCACGGCACAGGTCACAGGCCTCCCTGGCCAGATCGATTGCCCGCTGCCGCAGCGCCGCATCGGGGTTGGTAAAGTCGCCGTCCAGCCAGTCCTTCCGCCAGCGGACCGCAAAGCCGTTGACCTTGAGGGGGGCAATGGCCTGCTTCAGCTCCTCCAGATCATAGCCGGCAATATGCTCCGGGTAGTTGAACTCCAGATGGGTAATGCCGTCCATCTTCTTGTAGGCCTTGATAGCGTCAAAGACGGTCTGGCCCTTGAAGACGAACGAGTTAAACCTTCCTGCGTAATTCATGATGCTTCTCTCCCTTCTCGATTTTGTAACCGCTTACATTTTTGACGCAAAATGATTCCTCGTTCAGCAGGAAGAAAATCAAATATGTAACCGCTTACACTTTTTGCATGAAAAATATTTCCCCGCATTCAGGAAACATTTTTCAAAAGCCGGTGTCAGTCCCTTGAAAGCCCGGACAGCCGCTCCGAGCCCCGCAGAATCAAATAGGAGGGTACCATTACCGTTCGGACCGCCTGCTCCGGAGCCTGGAGCCGTTCCAGCAGAACCTCCATGGCCAGCCGCCCCATCTCTTCCTCCGAACGGTTGACCACGGACAGGCCATAGTCAATGAGTCTCAGCGTTTCAATGTCGTCAAAGCCCATTAACGAGACATCCCGACCGATCACAATTCCCCTCTCGGTAAAGTACCGCAGGCAACCCAAGGTCATCATATTATTACAGGCGAAGATGGCCGTGGGCGGGTCATCGGACTCCATCAATGTTTGGGTGGCCTGATAAGCCAGCTCTGACTTCTGGTCCGCCCGCAGCATATACTCCCTGCGGACAGGGATGCCGGCCTCCTCCAGCGCCTGGAGGTAGCCCTGGGCACGCTCATAAACCGGGGTGTTGGAGGGATTGCCCTCAATGATGGCGATTTTTCGGTGCCCCTCTGAAATCAGCTGCCGGATTGCCATGCGGGTTCCGTCCTTGTTCTCGGTGAGCACACTGCTGAAGGTTCCGCCCTTCAGGCGGCGGTCAAAGAGCACAACGGCAATTCCCTGCTGCTCAAACCCCTCCAGAATGCTCTGGGTCGTCCCGTCCTGGCCGTCAACCGGAGAGATGATGACCCCGTCCAGCCGCTGGACACGGACCACGTTCAAAAAGTTGTGCTCCCGCCAGACTGTCTCGTCCGTGTTAAAAAAGAACACGTTGTATAAGCTCTGCTCCGCCACCTGACTGATCCCCTTCAGCGCGCCGGAAAAGAAGGGGTTTTCAATGTCTGGAAAGATGACGCCCACATTGTGGGTGGCCTGCACACTCAGACTTTTTGCCACAGCACTGGGCGTGTAGCCGCACTCCTCAATGACTGCCAGTACAAGCTCTTTGGTTTTAGCCTTTACCAAGGCGCTGTCATTCAGAACGCGGGATACTGTGGCTGTGGAAACGCCGGCCTTTTTGGCAATATCACTAATATTCATAACTCACCATTTTCAAACTTGTAACCGCTTTCATGGCGTTAGAATATCACATTCAGACTGCTCTGTCAACAAAAATGTAACCGCTTTCATCATTTCGGAGCTTATAACAAAAGAGGGGCTGAAATTTGAGGCAGGGTGCACAAAGCAGGAGCAGGCTTCTGCCCGCTCCTGCTTTGCATAGATACTTGAAACGACTGGAATCAGCCCAGCAGCTGCAGCACGCCCTGAGGTACCTGATTTGCCTGGGCCGCGTCGTCGCAAAGTCCGCTTCATGTGGGACGCCCTGTTGGGCGTCCCGTATTGCGCTCCCTTGCTCCTCCGCTCCCAGCGCGACCCGCTCCGCTGGGCTCGCGCTGGGTTCCCCGGGCGGCCGTGCCGTCCCAGGCCGGTTCCGACTGCGCCGCAATCAGGCTGTTATTAGCCCAGCAGCTGCAGCACGCCCTGAGGTACCTGATTTGCCTGGGCCAGCATGGCCTGGGCGGACTGCACCAGGATGTTGTTCTTGGTGTAGGCCATCATCTCCTCAGCGATGTCGGTATCGCGGATGGCGCTCTCGGCGTCCTGGATATTCTCCGCCATGACGGACAGGTTGTTGGCGGTGTGCTCCAGACGGTTCTGGTAGGCGCCCAGGTCGCCGCGGACACCGGAAACATAGTTGATAGCGTCCTTAATCGTGTTGATAGCGGCGGCGGCGCTCTCGGCGGAGCCGATGTCCAGGCCGTCAACGCCCAGAGCGGTGGTCTTCATGCTGCCGATCTTCACGCCCAGCTGGTTGTATGCCTCGCTGGTGTCGCCAATCTGGAGGTTCAGAGGCTTGTTGCCCTCCATGGCCTCAGCACCGGCCATCTGCTTGTTGGCTTCGTCCAGCTTCTTCTGAGCCGCGGCTACGTTTTCAGCCTGGGCGGCGTCAGCAGCCTCCTGGGCCTTCTTGGTTTCGTCAGCGTCCACATTCTTGACCTTGATATACTTCATCAGGTCGTCCATGGTGGTCATCTTGTCCTTCTCGACATGCACGCCATCCTTCTCCAGCTGCTGGATGCCGACCTTGCCGTCAGCGCCAGTGTGGGAGACGGAGAAAATATCGTTGGCGATCTGGGACATCTGGGTGGCGGCATCCTCCAGAGCACCGGCAACAGTAGCGTCAGCGTAGTTGGTCAGGTCGATTACGTTCTTGCCGGCAGTATCAATCACGCTGTTGGGGCCCACGGCGAAGGTGTACTCGGTGTTACCCAGAGTGATCTTGGTGCCGTCCACAATGCCGATCTTGTTCAGGTCAATCACGGTGTTGGCCAGCTGGTCAGCGGCGGCGGGTACGCCGGGCTCAACCTCGACAGTACCATAGTTCAGAGTGCCGGAAGTGCCAGCGGCATACTCGGCCAGACCTTCCTTTTCAGCAACGTTGGCAGCAGTGGTATCAATGGCCAAATTAGTAGCACCGCCGGCAGCAAGAGTGATGCCAGTAACAGAAACCTTGGTAACACCCGCATCCTTCGCGGTGAAGGCAATCTTACCGTTGGTATCAGAGGTAATATCAAAGAGGGCGGCCAGATCGGTGTTCTTCTTCAGCTCGGTAACCATGGCAGCGGCCTCGGCTTCTGCATCGGCCTGGGCACCAGTACTATTGTACGCAACTTCAGCGCTCTTTGCCTTACCGTCTGCATCGGTGTAATTGATGGTGATCTTACCATTAGTACCAGCTGTAGTTCCCTTCGTGACAGCGCCAGTAGTATAGCTGTACTTCTGGGCGGGGGTAGCGCCAGTGACCGGGTTAGCTCTGTCAGTGACATCCAGTTCAACAGTATAGTGCTCGTTGAGGGGGTTTTCCAGCTCATCGGGATCAGTGCCTTCAGCACTGAGATTGAACTTCAGGGTTTCGCCCTCGGCCTTGACATCCCAAATCAGCTTGTTATTGGTGGTGCCAGCAAACTGCCCCTTGCCCAGTGTAGCGTTACCACCAGCGGCACCAAAACCAGCAGCTGTATCCGCAAACTTCTTGGCGAAAACCGCTGCCAACTCCTCGGCGCTTACAGTGTCGCCCTCTTTTTTGTCGGTATACAGAGCACTGATGTCGGCCTCGGTGATGTCGACTTCAGTACCGTCGATTTTCAGTGTAATCTCGACATTAGTAGCGTTGCCAGTGGGGCCCATCGTGTGGCTCAATCCATTGAGGGTAACATTGAAGCTGGGCTTAACGCTGTCAATCTTGCCGGTCTCCAGAACAGTGTTGGTGCCAATCTTGTCAGGGCCGCCGGGGGTGTTGGTGCCGGGGGCAACCTCAGGCAGGATGACGCCGTCGTCAATCAGCTTCTTGGAATCGACATCGGCATAAACCGGGTCAACAGCGGCGGGCTTGCTGGCCTCATCCAGGGCGGCCTGAGCGGCGTCAACGGCCTTCTGGGCCTTGGCAATGGCGTTGGCCTTGGCGTCAGCGTCCCAGCTGCCGTCGAGGAGCTTGATGCCGTTGAAGTTAGCGGACTCAGCGATACGATTGATTTCGTCGTTGAGCTGGTTGACCTCCTTCTGGAGTGCGAGACGGTCCACCTCGCTGTCGTAGGTGCCGTTGGCGGACTGGGTGGCCAGATAGTCCATGCGGTTGAGCATGTCCTGAATCTCCTGCATGGCACCCTCAGCGGTCTTCACCAGGGAGATGCCGTCCTTGACGTTCTTCTGGGCGGCGTTCAGGCCGGTGATCTGGGCGCGCATTTTTTCGGAAATAGCCAGGCCTGCGGCATCGTCGCCGGCGCGGTTGATCTTGTAGCCAGAGGAGAGCTTCTCCAGGTTCTTGGCCACGGCGGAGGTGTTGGTGTTGTAGTTGCGATAGGCCGACATGGCCATAATGTTGTGTTGAATCCTCATTTTCTTGATTCCTTTCAATTATAATTTTTGGGTTTTGCGGTCCGTTGTGCGTTCGCTATTTCCCTGCTCCGGCACATTGGGCGGTGCGCCGCCCCGGTATCTGGCCAGACTGCCGGGGGATGGCGCGGGATATATTTCAGCCGGTCCGCGAAACCGGGTGAAATCAGGGTTGTGGGGCGGGCCGGACAGGCCTCACCCCTCGTACAGGCAGTCGGGGCGTTTGCCTCCGCTGCGCTCCAGCACAGAGCTGCGCACGATGGGCAGACTTTTGTCCGCCTCGATGGCGAGGTCGCACCGGCCGCTGCCCGCTTTGGCGATTTTTACCACGATACTGCCGCCTATGGTGACGTACTCACCAGCCTCCAGAGAGATGGATAACATAGAAAGCCTCCTTGCTTCGGTTCTGGTGCGACTCTTTCGCATCCAGCAGATTTACCCGGCGGCCTGCTCCTTGCGCATGGCCGCGTTGTAAAAGGTGGTTCTGGTCATACCGCAGACAGTTGCCGCCTTGCTGAGGGTGAGCTCGCCGTCCCGCCAGGCCTGGTGGAGCTCGTCAAAGTTGTCCGGCAGCGGCTTTGCGGTCCTGCCGAAGCGGGTGCCCTTGGCCTTTGCCGCGGCAATCCCCTCCGCCTGGCGCTGGCGGCGCTCCTTTTTCTGCCTCTGGTCCGCGGCGGAAAGGAACAGCTCCGATACAAAGTCGCTGAGCAGCTCCTTGCTCTGCTCGCTCTCCAGCTGGGCCAGCTCCGTGGAGATTTCCTCCGCCAGCGCCTTCAGCCTTGCCTGAAGACGTGTTTTGCTGTCTGTCTGCACCGGATAAGACATACTCGCTCCCCCTTCCACAGCGGTCGGTTCAGAAAGGACCGCTTTTGCGAATTTGCAGTGGTGTACTTTTACAAAGTCAGAAGCTTTTAAAAAACTTTTTGCATTTCCCTCTTATTTTTCAGAAAAATGTGCCGACTATAAAACTGTAGACAAAAGCAGCCGCCAGTTTGTAAAAGTACACTTTTACAAACTGGCGGACTGTTTTTTATGTGGAATTTTCAAGCTTGACTGCCTTGGCATAAAATGTTCCAACCGGCATGGCACAGGCGGCGGCTGCCTGCTGGAGGGTCAATTTTTTGCTTCGCCAGTCCTGATGGATCTGATAAAAATTTTCTGGCAGAGGGAGGGACGGCCTGCCGAATTTCACTCCTCTGGCTTTTGCCGCCGCAATTCCTTCCGCCTGCCGCTGCCGGATGCTGCTCCGTTCGTTCTCTGCCACGAAGGACAGCACCTGCAGAACGATGTCACTGAGGAATGTGCCCATCAGGTCCTTGCCCCTGCGGGTGTCCAAAATGGGCATGTCCAGTACCACAATGTCGATGCCCTTTTTCTTGGTCAGAAGCCCCCACTGCTCCAGAATTTCTCTATAGTCGCGTCCAAGCCGGTCGATGCTCTTCACATAGAGCAGATCGTCCGCCTTCAGCTGTCTGACCAGCCGCTGGTACTGAGGCCGCCGGAAATCCTTTCCGGACTGCCTGTCCAGAAAGATGTTCTGCTCTGGAATGGACAGACCCTGCATGGCGATGAGCTGCCGGTCCTCGTTCTGCTCTCTGGTGCTGACCCGGATGTAGCCATATGTATTGGGAATGGTAATCCTGCCTCCTTTCTCCGCCTCCAGATAATCATACCTCAGCGCGCCGGTCTGTTCCAGACAGGATCCAGGTCAGGCAGATTTTATGCAGGGGCCGCCTGTGTCCACCCCTGCAGACAGATCAGGGAAAATCAATCGGGATAAAATGCGCAGGCGGACACGCCCTGAACTCCACGCCCTCTTGCAAAAAACGGAAAAAGGGGCTACAATAAGAAAAAGACGGCGGACTCAGGTCCGCCGGGTAAATTGGGAGGCTGTATTTATGATTGCGATTGCGTCTGACCACGGCGGCTACCAGCTCAAGGAGCATATCAAGGCCTATCTGGCCGCCAAGGGCATTACCTGTGAGGACTTCGGCACCGACAACACCGACAGCTGTGACTACCCCATATTCGGCAAGGCCGCCGCTCAGGCAGTAGCCGACGGCCGGTGCGAAAAAGGGATTGTCATCTGCACCACAGGAATCGGCATCTCCATCGCCGCCAACAAGGTGAAGGGGATCCGCTGCGCCCTGTGCGGCGACATGCTGTCCGCAGAGCTGACCCGCCGCCACAACAACGCCAATATGCTGGCCATGGGCGCCGCCGTCGTGGGAACCATGCTGGCCGAGCGCATTGTGGATATCTTTTTAAACACCGAATTTGAGGGCGGCCGCCACTCCCGCCGGGTCAACCTGGTGATGGAGATTGAGAAGGAACCATAACGCGCTGAGGCGCCCCAAAACGGCCGGGTCAAAGCGTACAGCCGGCCGAATGGGCTTGTTGCCTGTGAACAGCAGGCGGCAAGCCCATCAGCTTTCCCCTATAGATAATAAATCACCCCACCTGTTAGACAGTATACCTTACTGATCTAACAGGTGGGGTGCTGTTCATCGGGCAGTCCCGGTTTTATTTCAGCAGAATTTCGCGATGGCGGCCTGAATCATCTTGTGGGCCTGGACGGCCACGGCCTGATCCTCCGGCTCCAGGTTGGGCAGAGGGGCGCGGACGCCACCCACATCGGGCCCACCCTGAAGGCGGATAATCTCCTTCATAACCGCATACAGGTTTCCCTGAGCGGAGCACATCTGATAGATAATGTGGCAGCACTCATTCTGCACCTGCTGTCCCTTCGCCAGTTCGCCGGAGCGGAAGCAGCGCAGGATTTCCAAATACAGCTCGGGCATGGCGGCGTAGGTACCGCCGATGCCTCCTCCAGCCCCGGCGGCCAGTCCGGAGAGCAGCTGTTCATCGGGTCCGTTGAATACGAAAGCGCCCTCATCATGCCACATCTGAATATCCTGGACCGGCATAGAGGAGTTCTTCACCCCGATCACCCGGGGATTTTTCTGCATCTCCTTCAGCAGCGGGACGGACAGGGACACCCCGGCCAGCTGAGGAATATTGTAGATGATAAAATCAGTGTTGGGGGCGGCGGCGGACATGTCATTCCAGTACTTGGCAATCCCTCTGGGGGGCAGGTGGAAATAGATGGGGGGAATGGAGGCGATGGCGTCCACCCCCAGACTTTCCGCATGGGCGGCCAGCTCCTGGCTGTCGGCGGTGTTGTTGCAGGCAACATGGGCAATGATGGTCATCTTTCCGCCCACCTCTGCCATCACGTTTTCCAAGGTCTCCTTCCGCTCAGCCACACTCTGATAGATACACTCGCCGGAGGAGCCGCCCACATACAGGCCCTTTACCCCCTTGTCCAGCAGGTATTTGGCCAGCGCCCGGACGGCCAGACCGCTCACCCTCCCCTCGCTGTCATAGCAGGCATAAAACGCGGGGATAATGCCTTCATATTTAGAAAAATCTTTCAATTCACACACCTCAATAAATTTGAATTGCCGGATGCGGCACCGTTATCCCTTGACTGCGCCCATGGTAATGCCCTGGGTGAAGTACTTCTGGAAGATCAGGAACACAATAATAATGGGGATCGAGGCCAGGGCTGCGCCCGCCATCAGCAGACCCATATCGGTGGAGGTCTCTGACTGCAGGGTAGCAATGCCCAGAGGGATGGTGTACACACTGTTGGAGTCCAGCATAACCAGCTGCATGAAATAATCATTCCAGCAGTTGATAAACGTGAAGATGGCCAAAGCGCCGATGCCCGGTTTAATCATAGGCATGACCACTGTGGAGAAGGTCTTCAGCTCGCTGGCTCCGTCAATGCGGGTGGCCTCCAAAATTTCACCGGGGATGCTTTCAGAGAACTGCTTCATCAGGAACACTCCGAAGGGCCAGCCCACGGTGGGGAAGATGACGGCCCACAGGCTGCCATACAGCTTCAGACCGGACATCTCCTTCAGCAGCGGAATCAGAATTACCTGCTTGGGCAGGGCCATGGCGCAGACAATGAGGGCGAAGAGGATAAACCGGCCGTTAAAGCGTTTTTTAGCCAGAGCGTAACCCGCCATAGCAGCGGTCAGGCAGGTGAGAATCATGGCCGCTACAGACATAAACACCGCGTTGACAAGCCAGCGGAAGGCGGCAGGAGCCTCAGGTCCCACTGACCAGTAGCGCAGCCGGCCATCCGGGGTGAACCAGTTGCTGAAGGGCACCGCCAACTCCCACAGGGGGGCGCTGCGTTCATCCATCAGGGCCTTGAAGTTATCGCTAACCCACTGGCTGGGCCACCACACCGGCTTGGGGGAGTTGACCTCCACGCTCGTTTTAAATGCGCCGGTGACGATCCAATACAGCGGGAAGGTGAAGAGGAACGCCAGAATGATGAGAATTATAATAGAAGCGATTCGATAGGCGCGGCTGCGGCCGCTTTGAATTTTCATACCGGCACCCCCTTACTTTTCTTTGGCCAGCTTAAACTGGATCGCGGACAGAATTCCAATGAAGATGGCCAGCACCACGCCCATGGCGTTGGCATAGCCGAAGTGACCCGCCTGCTCGGTGAGCTTAAACGCAGTCCAGTAGATGTTGTACATCACTGTGTTGGTTCCGGCGCCGCCCTTGGTCAGCAGTTGAATCAGGGCGAAGCACTGGAAGGAGTTGATCGTGGTGATAACCAGGATGTACAGGGTGGTGGGCATCATCTGGGCCCACTTCACCTTCCAAAACACCTGCATGTCTGTCGCGCCATCCACCTGGGCCGCCTCAATGAGGGTGGTGTCCACATTGCCCAGGGCGGAGACATACAAAACAATGGGCTGGCCCACAGAGGTGGTGAACAGAATCAGGATAATGCACCACAGAGCAAGCTTGGGATCGCCCAGCCAGTTAATCCGGCCATTGATAAGTCCAAGCCCCTTTTCACCCAGGACAAAGTTGAAAATGCCGTAGTACTGGTGATACATCCAGCTCCACACCACGGTGACAGCCACAGAGCCGGTCACCACGGGCAGGTAGAAAATACAGCGGAACGCGGACAAAACCGGGCCCTTCAGCTTATAGATGGCGGAGGCCACCCAAAGGGAAAAGGCGCAAACTGTGGGAACGCTGACAACAACAATGACAAAGGTGTTTTTCAGCGCCTCCAGGAACTTTACATCCTTCCACAGTGCGACGAAGTTAGCCAGTCCAATGAAATTTCCAAACAAACCGCTGTCGTGCATATTGGCATCGGTCAAACTGAGCAAAATGCAGATAATCATGGGAATAACGACAAAGGAAATGAAGAAAATCAGGCTGGGCAGCAAAAACATGTAGCCGGCAATATTTTCCCGGCGCTGCAGTGCCCTGCTCATTTTAATCTGGGAGGGGTTAGCCAAGCTTAGCACTCCTTTCACACCAGAGTAGAAACACACCCCTCTCCCGCCCTTCGCGGGAGAGGGGCGCAGAAACCCTTATCTCTTGTTTATCTCTGCGGAAACTCAGCCAGCCATAGCGGCGTTGGCGGTCTCCATGTGCGTGGTGACAGTGGCGGTGATGTCAGCGCCATTGTTGATTTCCTGGAGCATGTTCCACCACTCAAAGCGGGCGGCGGTCCAGCCGGCAGTGACCTGGTAGTAGTCGCCCAGGTTGGGCAGGATGAGCTCGTTGTACTCCTTCATGATCGCGCCGTTGTCGCTGCCGTCAAAGATGGTGGTCAGGTCGGTGCCGTTGACGGTGTTGCGGGCGGGGAAGAAGTCGGAGATCTTGATGCCCTGGGCGGCGTTCTCGGAGGCGCACATCCACTGGACAAACTTCTTGGCAGCCTCGACCTTGGCGGGATCGCCGTTGTCAAAGATGCCCAGGCCCCAGATACCGCCCTGGAGGACGGGCTTGCCGCTGGCGGTGGGGAAGTTCATGCAGACGATCTGGTCGCCGCCCATGGTGAGGCCCGCGCCGGTGTCAGCCTGGTTGGGGTTGAGCTGCTGGGCGATATTCCAGCAGAACGCCATCTTGAAGATATCCTGATACAACAGCTTCAGCTCGTCGCCGCCCTCAAGAGCGGGGTCAAAGGCGATGCCCTCCATGCTCATGAGCTGCTCCAGAGCCTTGATGTTGTTGGGGTCGTTCCAGGTGTAGGCGGTGTGCTCAGCATTGGTGAAAGTGCCGCCATACATGTTGTTGATCAGAGCACGGGTGCCCTGGTCGCCGCCCTGGCCCTTGCAGAACACCGCGCCCACAGTGTCGTTGAAATGGGCGTGCAGGGCGTCAACCGCCTTGATGAAATTCTCAGTGCTCCAGGTGCGGGTCTCCAGATCCAGATACTGGTCGGCCCCGGCCTCCTTAAAGGCGTCCAGGTTGATGGCCATGCAGTGGGCGGTCATGCACAGAGGATACTCATAGACCTTGCCGTCAGCTGTGGTGCAGGCGGCCAGAGCGGCGGGGGCAATCTCGCTCTTGTCGGTATCGGTGAGCATGTCAGACAGGTCTACTAAGTAGCCCTTGGCGCCCCAGTTAGCGACCAGACGCTCGGGACCCTCCATGATCAGGTCAGGGGCGTTTTTGGCAGTGATAGCGGAGTTAACCTTATCGTCGCCGTCGCCATAGGCCAGGTACTCCACCTTGACGTTGATGCCGGTCTCGGCCTTAAAGGCGTCCATAATGGGCTGAACATTGGCCTCTTTGCCCCAGCCGCCTACGGGGTAGGTCCACAGAGTTAGCTCTGTGACGCCGCCGGGGGCGGGATCAGGGGTGTTCTGGCTGCCGCCACCCTGGCTCTGGCTGCCGCCAGGAGCACTGCCCTGACTGCCGTTGTCCTTGTTGCCATTCCCACAGGCAACAAGGGACAGGGCCATGGCCATGGCCAGAGCGGCCGCGATAAGTTTCTTCATCTTCATTGCGGTTCCTCCTTTAATTTCACAAAAAATAGTATTGCAAGGCTGGGGTCAATGTGTAAATTATACAAGGGGAGTGTCTTCATGTCAATCCAAATCGAAAAAATTTTTAATAAATAGGAAAATTCAGTGGAAGCAACAAAAATAATTTCGATTTTTGTGCGGATTGCCCATGAAATCTTCGAGAATTCGAAAGGATTTGCCTGGCCACACGAAATACGGCTCATAACGCCCTTCCGCCTGCGGTCAGAGCCGAGATGTCACCTCGGCCGCGCCGCTCTATTCCTCCTCCGGTTCCTCCTGCTGCCGCGCCAGCTCCGGGGAGTACTTTTGAAAAATACGCTCAAAAAACAGGGAGAGGAGCAGCATGGCCACAGCGGGCATAAATACAACCGGCCACCACCGCTCCAGGCAGAACACCGCTGTCTGGGCTGTGAGCAGCACTGCCACTACAGTGCTGGGCAGATGGGCGACAGACAGCTGGAGGGCTGTGCGGAACAGGTCCCGCACCTGATACTCAAACCGGCCCAGCAGGGGAAACAGCCAGCACAGCACGCCCGCCGGGAGGGTCAGGAACAGGTAGTAGGCCACATACAAAATGTAGGCCGCCCCGCCCAGCCGCGTTCCGTACCAGCGCACAATACTGTGTCCCGCCAGCAGCACAGCCCCTGCCGGGAGGACAATCAGCCCCGCCAGCAGTCCAATCCTGAAGTTATTCCGAAAGGAGCGGAAATATTCCCCAAAAGCCCCGCTCTCCCGGCCCCGGACGCACTTGACCACTGTGTAGTACAGCGCCGCTGTGGCCGGACCGGCGGTCACCAGGGGCAGGCACAGGAAAATCCATACCACTGACAGGCCGCAGATATCCACCAGCGTACTGAACCAGACCCAGATTCCCTTCTCCGGGTTAAAAAATTCTCCCACAGAGCACCTCTCCCCCTACACGCACTTTTTCGTCAGGGCCTTGCCAACCGACTGGCGGCAGCACTCCGCCCCCTCCGGGTCCCGGCGGACAAACTCGCCGAGGAGCACCTCCACCACATAGAGCTGGGCAATCAGTGCCGCTGAGGAACCAAACTGGAAGGGCTGCTCATTGGGCCCGCACAGCAGAACGGTGTCCGCATAGGCGCTGGCCGGGGAATTGAGATACCGGGTGACGAGAATCAGCCTGGCTTCCCGGCCCCGTATCAGCTCCGCCGCCTCCAGCACCTCATGGGTGGCCCCGGAGTAGGAGAAGTAGAGCACCACGTCCCGTTTTGACAGGGTGGACAGCATCACCGTCTGCATATGGGAGTCCTGAATGGTTTTGAACTTGGGGGAGGTGGTGGAAAACTGGGCCCAGGCGGCCAGCGCCACCACTGAGTGGTTCCCCTGCCCCAGGCAGATCACCTGCTCCGCCTCCCGAAGCAGGTCCACTGCCCGGATGACGGCGCTCTCCGAGAGCATATGATAGGCATTATTCAGCTCCTCCTGCACCGTGTGGAGCACCTTGCCCATTACCAGACCGGCGGGGTCCTCCGCGGTAATTTCCCCCTCCGGACCGCCTGCTTCCGACCCGCCGGGGAGGGCCGCCCGGGCCAGTTCCAGCTTAAAGTCGTTAAATCCCGCCAGCTTCAGCTTCCGGCAGAACAGAGACACTGTGGATACCGCCACCTCGCACTCCGCACTCAGGTCGGTGATGCTGATATATTGCGTCTCCTTCTGGTGCTCCAGCACATAGTCCACAATCTTCCGCTCAGACCGGGTAAAGCTGTCGTATTCCTGGAGCATTTGGGCAAGGATATTCTTCTCCACATCGTACCTCCTGCGGGGGGCGGCTTTGTGCCGTCCCGCTCCTGCGGGGGGCGGCTTTGTGCCGTCCCGCCCCTGCGGTCCTCTGCCGTCCCTTACGGTCTGGCTAAAATTTCGTCGATTATCTTGTCCACCAGGATCATGCTCCGGGGCATATGGAAGGGCCCTTTGAAGGTGCTCCCCTTGGTGGAGGGCATCGTGGGCAGTCCGTCCCGGCGGAGGTAGCCGTACCACTCGCCGTATTCCGGGTCGGCAAAATGCTCCCTGCAGTAGTCCACAGTCTTATAGAACCAGTCCAGATACTTCTCCTCCCCGGTGTCCCGATAGAGCATGGAGGAGGCGATCAGAATCTCGTTGTGGGGCCACCACAGCTTCATGTCGTGCTCATAGGCCTCAGGGGGCTTGCCCAGGCAGTCGGTGAAGTAGAGCAGTCCGCCGTACTCCTCGTCCCAGCCGGCGGCAATGGCCCAGTCGAACATCAGGGCGGCTTTTTGCACCAGCTCCTTGTCTCCGGTGCGCCGGGCGTGTTCCAGCAGGAACCAGACCCCCTCGATGTCATGACCGGGGTTGACCGTGCGGCCCTCGGTGTAATACAGCCGGGGGTTGCCCTCCGGGTCCACATTTTCCAGGGTGCATTTCAGTTCAGGCTTTACATGGTATTTGAAAATATCGTCCACGCACTGCTGGGCCCGCTGCTCATAGAGGTCTTTGCGCTCCGGGTCGGTGCGCAGCAGTATGCTGGTGACGTTGAGAATAATCATGGGCGTGCCGAAGGCCCGGCCGGACCGGGTCTCCGGAATGGTCTTGGGGCCCATGCCCACCGGGTCTGGCCTGCCCTGGCTCAGGTCCCAGTACAGGTCATAGCACTGGCGGGCCCGCTCCAGCCGGGCCCTGTCTCCGGTCACACCGTAGTACTCCGCGTTGGCCGCCGCGCAGAAGGCCTCGGAGAAGTAGTACCGCCGCTGGCGCAGAGGCCTGCCCTCAGCGGTGACGGTGAAATACATCCGGTCTCCGGCCTCATGGTTAAAGCAGTGCTGCTCCATAAAATCCAGGCAGCTCCTGGAGGCGTCCAGCCACTCCTGGCGCACGCCGTAGTTGTGGCACAGGAAAGCATAGATCCAGCCGCACCGGCCCTGCATCCACACGCTCTTGTCCGTGGAGTAGATCTCCCCCTTCCGGTCCAGGCAGGTGTATACTCCGCCGTGCTCCCGGTCCATGCCGTGCTCCAGCCAGAAGGCGGCGGAGCGTTCCAGCTCACTCTTTATCCAGGACTGGGTGTCCTGTAATTTTTGACGGTCCATATTCGGCCTCTCTTCATTAATAGTTTATAGGAGCGGATATTATCCGCTTGTTTCTAACGAACTGCGTGTGCTTTTATGCGGGCGGACATTGCCCACCCTTACATGATCTCGGGCAGACTGGCGGCGGCCATGGACTGCCCCACCCGGCGGAACTTCTCGTCGGGCAGCTCGGGAACCATTTTGGCTGCCGTTTCGGAGTATTCCTCGGCCAGCACCCTTTTGGCGGTGTCCAGAATCAGATCTCCGCCCTTGCCGCTCATCACCCGGCCCAGCAACAGCACATGGCGGCAGCCGTAGAGCTCATAGTAGTAGGCCAGGGTGTGGCCCAGGTACACGCCGATGGACTCATAGACCTGTGCCGCCCGGGGGTCATCCTCCGCCATCAGCTTCTGCACCGCCTTCAGCTTCTCGGCGGGGGAGGCGCTCTCGTCCAACTAAATGACCGCCCGGGGTGCCAGCTTGATTACGCCGTCCTGAGAGACGTACTTCACACCGCAGCCGATATCCCCCGACCACTCGTCCCGCATGGCCCCCTCCTGGGCATCCACCGGGACAAAGGCCAGTTCGTTGAGCCAGCCGGTAATCCGGCCCTCCTCGTCCACGTAGCCCACCGCCTCACTGGTGCCCATGGCGATGCCCAGCACGCTGTTGTCGTTGAGGCTCATAGCCCCGGCCAGGGCGGACACATCCCCGTCGTTGATGACGCAGTAGGGCACGTCGCCGAAGGTGTCACGGATGGCACGGATGTAGATATCCTTTACCTTTTCGTCGTAAATTTCCTTGGGGACCTTTAAAAACAGAGACGCGTTCATGGTACGGTTGTTGATAAACACACCGGCGGAGCTGACGCCCACTGCATCCACCCTGGGCATGTGCTCCGCAGCGGACTTGAGGGCGGCCACAATGCCGTCGTAGTGGTAGTCGGGGTCGGAATTCGTCTTGGGGAACCAGACCACCTCCTCGGAGTAGACCGTCTCCCCGTCAATGACGGCGGACACCTTCCGGTCGGACCCGCCGGCGTCGAAGCCGATGCGGCACCCGCCCAGATGGCCGCCAATCGCTTTGGGGGCGTCCTTTGCCTCCGGGATCTCATCCACCAGCACCACCTCAAAGGGATGCTCAAATACGCTGGCCATGTAATCCCAGTCAAACTCCTGCTGGCCTCCGCCGCAGTAGACGGACTTCAGATAGTTGCAGATTCCTTCGTCTCCGCTGACATATACCTTAAAGCCGCCCTTCATCCACAGGATGGTCTTGACCAGCCGCTCAATGTAGTAGTGGTCGGCCTGGGCCATCTCCGGAGTGCCGTGAATAAAGGTGCGGCAGGAGGCCATCTGTCCGTCGGCCCGCTCCACGGCAATGCCGACCGGCTTTTTTGCTGTGGCTAAAAAAGCCTTGTTGAAGCGCATCAGCGGAATAAATTCCGGGTCCAGTGCGGGGACGTTTTTCAGTTCCACATGGATGCCAAATCTGTTCATAATGTTTTCTCCTTTAATCCAGTCGGTTTTTGTGGGGGAGGGAGACTATCGCAAGGTGATTGTAACATAACTTTGTGCAACATTCAATCCTCCCGCCGCTCCTGCGGAAAATTTTCACACCGGCTCCGGATTCTTCCGCCAAAGCCGAAGCGCCCCCGGCTCTCATGCCGGGGGCGCCTGGGCTGCGGGCTCAGTGTTATCTTTTCGCCACGCCAAGGGCGCGGTATACGTCCAGAATTCTGCCGAACAGCGGATGGTCGGGGGTCAGGCCGGTATACTCCTCCAAAGCCTTCTCCACTCCGGCCTCCGCAATTTTCTTCATCAGCTCCACACTCTGCTCATCCTCGGGGCAGTTGAAGTGCAGGGCGGCCGCGGCGCCGAAGATCAGGTGGTCCACGTTCAGCCCATAGGAGTAGGCGGTCATCAGCGGCTTGATCAGCCGGTCTGTGGGCGCCAGCTTCCGGATGGGCTCCCGGGCCACACGCTGGGCTTCGTCCTCCAGGAAGGGATTCTGGAATCGGGCAAAGATGCGGTCGATATAGGCGTGGTGGGCATCGGGGTCGAAGCCGAACTTTCGAATCAGGCCCTCGCCGCTCTCCCACATAGCCTGGCGGACCAGCGGTCCAATCGCCGGGTCCGCGATGCTCTCCACAATGGTGCGGCAGCCCTTCAGGGCGCCCAGATAGGCACAGATAGCGTGGCCGCTGTTCAGGGTGAACAGCTTGCGCTCCAGATAGGCGTCCAGGTTGTCCACCCAGCCCAGGCCCTGAATCTCAGGCAGCTCGCCCTTCCAGCCGCTCTTCTCCACATCCCACTCGGTATACTGCTCCACCGCCACGTCCAGGGGATTTTCAAAGGAGGCCTTTGGCACGATACGGTCCACGGCACAGTCGGCAAAGCCCACATATTCCCTGGCATAGGCGGTCTCCTCCTCGCTCAGGTGGGTGAAGACCGCCTCCCGCAGCTGGCTGGTGCCTCGCACCGCGTTCTCACAAGCCACCACATTCAGCAGCTGCCGGCTTCCGGCCGCTTTCCGGGCCCTGATGCCTGCGGCGATGGGCTTGGCCACGATGGGCAGTATGCGCAGGCCCACGGCTGTGGTGATCAGCTCACAATCCCCCCCAATGGCGTCCACCAGCTCCGGCCCGGCGGAGGAGATGCCGCTGATGTTCTTCACAGTCCACTGGGCGCACTCCCTGTCCTGGATATGGACGGTGTAGCTCCCGCGCTCATTGATGGCGGAGATCAGGTTCTCTGCCACATCTGCAAAGGTAACATGGTAACCGCTCTTCTCCAGCAGCGCACCGATAAAGCCCCGCCCAATGTTGCCCGCGCCGATCATGATTGCCTGTTTCATGTGTTACGTCCCTTCCTTAATTTTATTTTTCAGGTTTCCGGTGGTCCTTGCCCTAAAGTATAGCACTGCGCCTGAGCCGATAGCAAGGCGGAAAAGCGCCGAAATATTTCCCTCCTGCTCTGCTCAAAAAAGTGATTTTGAATGATTTTGATTGTTTTGAGAAAGTTGGCAGTCTATTTGCAGGCTTCTCCTTCTGAGCTGGTGGGAATTTCCTCTGTATTCCGCCCCTTCGCAAGTACATAAATATCAATTCCCCCTGGAGAATTTCCCTCAATTTTGATTAATACACCTGAGTCCCAGGTTTTATACCACAAAATTCACAAAAAACGGGCTGGCTTTTTGTGCAT
This sequence comes from Lawsonibacter sp., assembly GCA_022791075.1. Lineage (GTDB taxonomy): Bacteria > Bacillota > Clostridia > Oscillospirales > Oscillospiraceae > Lawsonibacter. Next base: position 24,602 of record JAAVYL010000139.1, read on the forward strand.
AAAATTTGACAGAAATTGATTGACTTTCCTGCGCCCCCATGGTAGGATGATTCTAGTCAAATTCAATCAATAGTTCATTTTCAATCAGAAGGGAGGAGAGGCACAATGCTGGCTGAACAGCGCGCCCGGGCAATTTTGCAGCAGCTCTCCCAGCACCAGACGGTCAGCGTGACGGACCTGTGTCAAATGACCGGCGCTTCGGAGGCTACCATCCGCCGGGATCTGAACGCCCTGGCCCGCCAGGGCAGGCTGGTCAAGGTGCATGGAGGCGCCACCAGCCTGGAGGAGGAGGAGTTTCTGGCCAGAGAGCCCGACCTGGCCACCAAGCAGCGGTACGCCCGGGAAAAGGAACGCATCGCCCGCCACGCTGCGGCTTTGGTGGGGGATGACGACGTGGTCTTTCTGGATACGGGCACCACAATGCTGCATATGGCGGAGCACCTCAAGGGCTCCAGCGCCCTGTTTGTCACCAGCAGCATCGACCTTGCCGCCAGACTCACCGAGCACAGCCTGCACGTCTATGTGCTGGGCGGAGCCCTGAAGGTGGGTACGGTGGACATTGTGGGCGCAGAGGCTCTGGACGCCCTGCGCCGGTACAACTTCACAAAGGTGTTTTTAGGCACCAGCGGCATCAGCGTCAGCCAGGGCTTTACCACCCCGGACCCGGAGGCGGCGGCGCTGAAATTTCTTGCGGCCTCCAGGGCACAGACAGTATACATGCTGGCCGATTCCAGCAAGTTCGGCCGGGTAACCGCCGCCACCATTCTTCCGCTGGAGGCGGCGCAGATTATCACTGACCGGCTGCCCGACCGGAAGTATCTGGACTGCACCGACGTTATTACTGTTTGAGCTGTGCCCGGAATTACAGGATGGAAAGGATGTGTGATCCCGAAAGAAGTGTATGAAAGGCGTGTTTCCCCTGCTTACAAGTAAATCACACTGAAAGGATGATCCGCATTGAAAGAACGTGTACAAAAATTTGGGCGTTTCCTCAGCGGTATGGTCATGCCCAACATCGGAGCCTTTATTGCCTGGGGCCTCATCGCAGCCCTGTTTATCGAAGTTGGCTGGTTCCCCAACGCCACCATCGCTCAGATGGTCACTCCCATGCTGTCCTACCTGCTGCCCATCCTCATCGCCTACACCGGCGGTAAAATGGTGGGCGGGCAGAAGGGAGCCGTCACCGGTGCGCTGGCCGCTCTGGGCGCCATTGCCTCCACTGAGAGCACCATGTTTATCGGCGCCATGATCTGCGGCCCTCTGGGCGGCTGGTGCATCAAAAAGTTCGATGAGAAGATGGAGGGCCACATTCCCGCCGGCTTTGAGATGGTGGTCAACAACTTCTCGGTTGGCATCATCGGCGGCATCCTGGCCGTTCTGTCCATCTTTGCCATTGGCCCCACCTGCGTCGTCCTGACCAACTGGCTGGGCAATGGCGTGGGCTGGCTGGTGGAGCACGGCCTGCTGCCCCTCACCGCCGTGCTGGTGGAACCCGCTAAGGTGCTCTTCCTGAACAACGCCATCAACCACGGAGTCTTCACCCCCATTGGCACCGAACAGGTGGAAGCCCTCCGGGCCATGGGCGAGGTGGGCAAGTCCATCCTCTACATGATCGAGTCCAACCCCGGTCCCGGCCTCGGTCTGCTGCTGGCCTACTGCGTGGCCGGCAAGGGGGAAACCCGCTCCTCCGCCGGTGCCGCCGCCATCATTCAGTTTGTGGGCGGCATCCACGAAATATACTTCCCCTACGTTCTGATGAACCCCATTGTCATCCTTGGCCCCATGATCGGCAACGTGTGCGGCATTTTCACCCTGAATCTGCTGGGCGGCGGCCTGTCCGGCCCTGCCTCCCCCGGCAGTATCATTGCCGAGCTGATGCTCACCCCCAAGGGCAGTTATGTGGCCAACATCGCCGGCATTGCCGTGGCCTGCGCGGTCAGCTTCGCCATCTCCGTCTTCCTGCTGAAGCTCTTCGGCAAGGATGCCAGCCTGGAGGAGGCCCAGGCCCAGGTGGCCGCCTCCAAGGCCGCCAGCAAGGGCCAGACCGCCCCTGCGGAGACCAGCACCGGTGTCGATGTGAACATGAAGGCTGTCAGGAAGATCGTCTTTGCCTGTGACGCGGGCATGGGCTCCTCTGCAATGGGCGCCACCATGGTACGCAACAAGCTGAAGGACGCAGGGATCACCGACATTGAGGTCATCCACTACCCCGTGTCTGAAATCCCCGGCGACTGCCAGATTGTGGTTACCCACCACGAGCTGTCCGGCCGGGCGGCCCAGCGCGCTCCTCAGGCCAGAATCATCCCCATTAAAAACTTCATGGGGGCGCCGGAGTACGACGTGCTGGTGAAGGAGCTGCTGGACGCCCGCAGCGGCACAGCCGCCCCCGTCCCCGCGGCCGCCCCCGCGGCGGAACCCGCCCCCGCTGCCTCCGGCGCTATCCTGCTGGAAAAGCAGAACATTGTTCTGGGCTGCAAGCCTGTCACCCCCGAGGAGGCCATCAAGGCCTGCGGCAAGCTGATGATGGACAGCGGCTACTGTACCGAGGGCTATGTCCAGGGCATGATCGAGCGCAACGCCGGCTTCCCTGTGGCCATCGGCAGCCATGTGGCCATCCCCCACGGCACCAATGAGTCCCGGGAGTTCATCCAAAAGACCGGGCTCGTGGTCATGACCTACCCGGAGGGCATCGTCTGGGGAGAGGATGAGGAGCTCGTCCGTCTTGTCATCGGCATTGCCTCCACTGGCGAGGAGCACCTGGACATCCTCAACCGGATTGTGGAAATCTGTGAGACAGAGGAGGACACCGACGCACTGGTGGACACCGCCACTGTGGAAGAGCTGTATCAAAAGCTCAACGGCCTGAAGTAAGTGGCTGTACCAGCAAATTCAGCTTCCAGAAAAAAATGCCCCGCCTGTCCTGGTGTGACAGGCGGGGCGTTTTTCGTTTACTGCTTGGGCACCGTCTTGGTGATGGTGGCCTTGGGGTCCTCGGTATCAAAAACAGTTTTGGCGGCGGCGGCCAGGCCGGCGATGCCCTGAAGCTCACTGGGGATGATAATCTTGGTGGCCTTGCCGTTGGCGGCGGCGGTGAACGCCTCCAGGGCCTTGATGGTCAGCACGCCCTGTCCGGGGGCGGCCTCATTAATGAGGCGGATTGCATCAGCTGTGGCCTGCTGGACCTTCAGAATAGCCTCAGCCTCGGCTTCGGCCTCCAGAATTTTGGCTTGCTTGGCACCCTCGGCCTGGAGGATGGCCGCCTGCTTGGCGGCATCGGCCCGAAGGATGGCGGACTGCTTCTCGCCCTCGGCCACCAGGATCTGAGACTCTTTCTTGCCCTTTGCCTGGAGGACGGACTCACGGCGCTCCCGCTCGGCCCGCATCTGCTTCTCCATGGACTCCTGAATATCCCGGGGAGGCATGATATTTTTCAGCTCCACCCGGTTGACCTTGATGCCCCAGGGGTCGGTGGCCTCATCCAGAAGGGCGCGCATCTTGGTGTTGATGTGGTCCCGGCTGGTGAGCGTCTGCTCCAGGTCCAAGTCGCCGATCAGGTTCCGCAGGGTGGTGGCCGTCAGGTTCTCAATGGCGGACATAGGGTTCTC
>JAAVYL010000140.1 GCA_022791075.1 Lawsonibacter sp.
CCAGGGACCAGCCCAGCTTGGCGTCCCCCATGAGCAGGAACTGCCCCGGCAGCTTGTCCGGCTCCTCCACGGGCACCGACTGCCGCCCGCCGGGCTCGATCTGCTCCGCCGGGGGGTAGGGCTGGCCCAGCCGGATATTTTTGCCGCTGAGCCACAGATTTCTCCAGTACCGCTGCTCCAGAAAGGCGGGGAGAAAGCCGCCGACGGCCACATTGGTGATGATGGCTTTATAATCCCCAGGCAGGGTGATCCCCTGCTCCCGCTCCAGGGCGGCCACTGCGTCCCGGTCCGCCGGCAGGTCCAGCTGCATCAGCTCCGGGCAGTGCTCCGCCATCCACAGCAACTTCTTCTTGACCTTGTTATATTGTTTTCTGTCGTAGTTCAGCACACTAAACCCCTCCCTGAAAGAGTACGGGCGGCCTTCAGCCGCCCGTAAAAGGTACAAAAATCAAAGTCCCAGGCCACCCAGGTTCAGCCCCCCGGTGAGAGACTGCATGGTGTTGGCGGCATCGGCATCGGCAGCGCGCATAGCCTCGTTGACGGCGGCCACAATCATGTCCTGGAGCATCTCCACATCATCCGGGTCCACAGCCTCCGGGTCGATGACCAGATTTTTCAGCTCGTGCTTTCCGTTCACCGTCGCAGATACCACTCCCCCGCCGGCTGCGGCCTGATACTCCTTTTCCTGAAGCTCCTGCTGCATCCGCAGCATGTCCTGCTGCATCTTCTGGGCCTGCTTCAGCATGTTCATATTCATGCCGCCTCCCATACCGGACATTCCCCGGCCGTAACCCTTTGCCATATACGATTCTCCCTTTCCTGTTTTCGCAGGGACGGAGCCAGGCCATCCCTGCACACAATTCATTGATTGGTGATATTATCCAGCCCGCCGAAGGACATCAGATCGTCCAGAGGATCTTTTTTCGTTTCCGGGGCGGGGGACGTCTCCGCCTGAGGAGACGTCCCTGCCACTACGCTGACCTGGGGTTGCCCGCCAAAGGCGGCAGCCGCCGCCTGGGCAATCTTCTCCAAAACCGCCGGCTTGTTCAGCATGGAGCGGGTAAATTCGCTGTCTGCCCACAAGGTAAGCTGGCCATTCTTCCACACCCCGGTTACCTTGGCTGGATTGCTCAGATAGGGCATCACCGTGGGGGGTACCTTCCCCCGCAGCCCTGCTGCAAAGGAGGGCCAGAAGCTGCTGTCGCCGCCCTGAACAGGCCGAGTCGGAGGCGGAGCGGGGCGGCTCGGCTCTGGACTGTGCCGTGCCGCTGGCCGCTGGGGCGGCGGAGCTGCCGGTTCGTCAAAGGCATAATCCGGCTCCTCGGGGGGCGGCTCGTCGGGCAGCGGGGGATGTTCCTCCTCCCAGGGGGGGGGATCGCTCCTTCGCTCCCCCTTGGCCACAGGCGCCGCCGGGTCCGGTGCGGCGGCAACGGGTATCCCTTGGGCCATCCGCTCCTCCAACCGGGCAATCCGGGCAGACAGCCCGGCAAAGGACTCGTCCAGCCCCTCATCACTGAGGCGGATGAGGCACAGCTCCGCATCGGTACGGCGGTTGGCGCTCCGGGCTAGACCGGCAGCAGTATTTTGCAGCTGGGTGAGCATCTGGAGCAGCCGCTGGGAAGACAGCTGTTCTCCCAGACGGCGCAGCGTGGTCTCATCATAGCCCCCGGCCATCAGGGCTCCGCCCCCTTGGGGGGCGGTTTTGCGCAGCAGCAGGTCACGGGCCAGAGAGGACAGTTCCCCCAGAACCGACCCCACATCCTTGCCGTTTCTATACAACCGGCCCAAGGTGTCCAGCGCGGCGGCGGTGTTCCGGGCGGCCAGCTGCTCCATCAGGCTGGCGGTCTCCACATTCCCCGCCAGACCCAGGGTATCCAGAATGGACTGTTCGTCCACTGCGCCCGCCCCTCCGGTACACTGGTCCAGCAGAGACAGAGCGTCCCGCAGACCGCCGTCGGCCAGCCGGGCCAGCAGGGCGGCTCCCTCCGGGGTGAGCAAAATTTTCTCCTGCTCCGCCACATACTGCAGCCGCTGGGCTATCTGCAGGGGCAGGATCCGCTTGAAGGAAAACTGCTGGCACCGGCTCCGGATGGTAGCGGGTACCTTGTGCAGCTCAGTGGTGGCCAGGATGAAGAGCAGATGGGGGGGCGGCTCCTCCAAAATTTTTAACAGCGCATTGAACGCCGGAGTGGACAGCATATGGACCTCGTCCACGATGTACACCCGCCTGGCCACAGCGGCGGGGGTATATACCGCCTCGTCCCGCAGGGCCCGGACCTGGTCCACCCCGTTGTTGGAGGCGGCGTCCAGCTCCAGCACGTCCAGAATGGAGCCGTTTTCAATGCCCAAACAGGCCGGGCAGGCGTTGCACGGGTTGCCGTCCCGGGGATTCTGACAGTTCACCGCCCGAGCCAGAATTTTGGCGCAGGTGGTCTTGCCCGTCCCGCGGGTGCCGGTGAACAGATAGGCGTGAGACAGCCGCCCATCAGCCACCTGACGTTTCAGCGTGTCGGTGATGTGCTCCTGACCCACCACGTCGTCGAAGGTCCTGGGCCGCCATTTTCTGTATAATGCCTGATACATTGTCTGTTCACCTCACGCTTTTCAGGGTTAGGCGCTGTTTGAAAAATGGAAATATGCCCAACGGCGAAAAATTTTTTTGCCAGACGAAGCCAATTTGACGCAGGAATACCGAATGTATCTCAAGGAAAATTGGCAAAGCATGGCGAAAAAAGAGCCGGCGTTTGGGCATGTTGACATTTTTCAAACAAGCCCTAGTCAAAAAAACGGCGGCGGAGCCGCCGGCCAAACGGCAGCCCGGCGAAGCGGCTGCCATTTAGAGAGGAGAAGCAAGGGAATGCAATGAGGGATTGCCGCCTCCGGCGGCGATCCCCAGTGGAATAGACTTTGCTTCGACAAGGTACAGAGCAAGACCGCACACCGGCCTTTGAAGCGCGGAACATACCCGTTACCTGGACAGCCGGCTCAAGAACAGTATCCCCGCGGCACACGGGGCCATCCGCTTAGTGCTGCTCGGTTCCCCGCCTGACACGGTTCACGGCAGCCCCGTTGCGCGGGACCGGTCTATCATCACTGCTTTTCCAGGGCGGACAGTACATCCACACGTCCGGGGGCCGGAGTTCATCCCCGCTGCAGCGGATTGCGGGTACAGGGCACCGCTATCTCCCCGACTAGTGCGGCCTTGCTCCGTACCAAGACGGAACAACTTATATTGTACTATATTTTTACCAGTTTATCAATGACTATTTTAAAAAAAATCCCTCCGGCTGCCGGAGGGAAAAATTGTGTGCTCTACTGGGGGTAGGCATATATGATGGGCCGCACCTCCGGAGTCAGCGGGGCCAGAGTAAAGCCCGCCTCCCGGTAGCCCTCAATGATAGCGGGCAGGGCCTCCACTGTGTTGGTAAAGCGCCTGCTGTCGTGCATCAGAACAATGGACCGGCGCATGGTATCCACCTGGTTCAGCGCGTTCTGCACCAGCCGCCGCACCGGAACCGTCCCCCGCACCGCGTCTCCGGTCATCCGGTTCCAGTCGTAATAGACAAAGCCCCGGCGGACCATCTCGCTGACAATCTCCCGATAAGTGGCACCGTTATAGGCGTTAATACTGCCGCCGGGAAAGCGGAAAATCTGGGGCGCTTCCCCCGTTGTCTCTAAAATCAGGTGATACATTTGGGCAAAATCTTCCAGATAGGCCTCTACAGAGGTATATATCCTGTTGTAATCGTGGCTGTAGCTGTGGACACCCAGGGTATGCCCTGCGGCCACAATATCCCTCATCCACTGCTTGGCCTGCCCGGTCTCCTTCCCCACCACAAAAAAGGTAGCTTTGACGTCGTACTGCTCCAAAATCTCCAAAATTTCCGGCGTGCGGGCCGAGGGCCCGTCGTCAAAGGTGAGATAAACGACCTTCTCCTCATCCACACGGTTCCACTCGTGGGGCTTGGCATAGAGCTCCGGGTACAGGTCCTGATAAGCGGGGCGCTCCGGCGCTCCGTTCCCATACTCCTCCTCGCGGCCTGTATCTCCGGTATCTCCGCCGGAAGAGGCTGCGCCGATCTGGGGCGGAGGGCCGTCCACAGTCTGGCGCAGCTGGTCCAGTTCTGCCCACGCCTGCTCCAGGCAGACCCCCAGAACCATAGACAGAGCCGTTGGAATCAGTACGGCCAAGGTCAGCAGGACCAGCAGCACAGACCTGCGCCGTCCTCTCCCCTTCAGCCGGCGGCCGCCTGCCCTTCGGACTCCACCCTTCTCCTGAGTCTCCTGTACCGTGCCGAATTCAGACATAGACCTCCCCCTCCCTGTATCCCTGCCGTTTCCCCTGTTTCGACTTCACGCTATATCAAGACCTCAGCAGTAGGTTTCATTTTTTATAAAAAGGCTACAGCTGTAACCCATCTATAGGTTACAGCTGTAGCCTTATTTTGTCAAGCTGTTTTTCGACATTTTTCCCAAAATTAGTACAAAAGGGCGGCAGAAAATTCCTGCCGCCCCTCCGATTATTGGATCTGTTCTCTCCTGCCCTTGCTGCTGTAGTACAGAGGGCTCTTATCCTTGAAAAAGTCCAGCGGATCGACCCGGCTGCCATTCACCCGCACCTCAAAGTGAAGGTGGTTGCCTGTGGAGCGCCCGGTGGTGCCCACATAGCCCACCACGTCCCCCTGTTTGACGGTTTGTCCCTTGCTAACATTGCGTGAGTTCATATGGGCATACAGGGTGCTGGTCCCGTCGCTGTGGGAGACCACCACATAGTTGCCATAGGCCCAGTTGGCCCCGCTGCCATAGACAGAGGTGGTGACCACCCCGCTCTTGGCGGCGTAAATAGGGGTATTCCGGGCGGCAGAGAGGTCAATGCCCGTGTGGTTGCGGGCTGTACCGGTAAAGGGATCCTTCCGGCTGCCGTAGAAGGAGGTCAAAACATTGTTGCTGGCAGGCAGGGGCCAGCGGAAGCCTGACTCACTGACCACACTTGAAATTTGAGAGGCCATCTCACGCTCCAGCCGCTTGATCTCCGCGTCCACGCTGTTGGCGGCGGCAATCAGCTCCTTCTCCATGGCCTCCAGCTGATCCTCCTGGGCGCTGATCTCGCTGATGAGCTTCTCCACCTCATCCTCCTGGGCCTTCAGCTCATTCTGCGCGGCCTGCTGCTGGCGTTTGGCCTCCTCCTGGCCGGCTTGAGCCTCCTCCAGGGCCGCCTTGTCTGCGGATACCCGCCCCTGCAGAGCAACGAGCTCGTCCATCACCTGGTTGTCATATTGGATGATCTCCTCAATCATCATATAATTGTCCAGCAGCTCGCTGAAGCTGCTGGAGGAGAACAGGACAGCCCAGTAGGAAACCTCCCCCTCCTCCTCCATAAACCGGATGCGCTTACAGAACAGCTCAAACTGGGCGGCCTCTGCCGCCTCAGCCTGGGCCAGCTCCTCCGCCTTCTGGTCGATAAGCGCATCATACATGGCAATCTGCTGGTTGATATTATTGATCTCCTGCTGAATCAGGTTAATCTGCTGCTCAATCAGCTCTTTTTTGCTGATAGCGGCGTCCTTATCCGCCTGGATTTCCTTCAGCTTATTTTGAATATCCTTGCGCTGGCTGGCCAAGGCACTGGCGTCCCCCTTCAGGGCGTCGATCTCTGCCTGGGTGACCGCAGAGGAATCAGTAACCACCCCGGGACCTGCCAGGGGCAGGAACAGCGCCAGGGCCAGAATCAGCCCCAGCCCGCGCCGCAAAACCCTTTTGTCTCTCATAGCCCCGCTCCTCATCGAATCAAAATGTTGGCAAGGATGGGCAGCAGCATCAGCAGAACCAGCAGCCCCGCCACAACCGACATAAATACTCTTTGCCTCTTCTGTCGCTTCATTTTGCAGCCTCCTCTATACCTGTAAAAATTTCCGGATGGCGAACAGCGAACCGCCCACGCCAATAAACGCCCCCACACCGCAGAAGACCATCAAAATGGTGGGCGCCATAGACCGGTAACTGACGATGGTGACCAGGGACAGGCCGTTGCCCTGAATGGCCAGCTTGGCCACCAGCTGATACAGCCCCCACTGGGTGAAAAAGGCGATAAGCGCACCGGACAGGCCCAAAATCATCCCCTCCACCACGAAGGGCCATTCGATGAAGCCGTCGGTGGCGCCGCACATCTTCATGATGGCAATTTCCTCCCGGCGGTAAAAGGTGGCCAGCTTGATGGTGTTGGCGATAATGAACAGCGACACCACCATTAAAATCCCCACCAGTATCATGGCCACCCCTGTGGCGATGTTGCGCACCAGGACGAACCCATCGGCAATCTCAATAGCGGCCTTCACCTTGCCCACGCCCTCCACCTGCTCCAGAGCGGCCTTGGTCTGGGCCATCTGCTCAATGTCCACCACATGGACGGTATAGCGGTCCCGAAGGGTATCGTTGGGCAGGTCGGCCAGCAGCGCGTTGTTCTCCCGCTTGGACTTAAACTCCTCCATGGCCTCAGTTCCGGTAATAAAGGACAGCTCTGATACATTATCCACCTGGGCCAGGGCTGGCTGAAGGGCTCTGGCCTGCTCCTCGGTGAGACTGTCGTCTATGTAGACCACCATCTCGTTTTCGTTCTCCAGGTCCCCCAGCATACTGTCCAGATTGACCGCCAGAAGAGTGAAGGAGCCCATAATAATCAGGCAGGCCACAATCATACACACCGCGGCAAATGACATAAAGCCGTGGGTGAAGATGGAGTGAAAGCCTTCGCTGACATAATATCCTGCGTCAAATCTTCTCGACATTGTAGTAACCACCTGTCTCGTCGCTTATGATACGTCCGTTTTCAATGGCCACCACCCGTTTGGCAAAGCGGTTGACCAGATTCTTTTCATGGGTGACCACCAAAACTGTGGTGCCCAGCTCGTTGATGCGCTCCAGCAGCATCATAATTTCCAGGGAACGCTGGGGATCCAAGTTTCCGGTTGGCTCGTCGGCAATAATCATGCTGGGATTGTTCACCAGAGCCCGGGCAATGGCCACGCGCTGCTGCTCGCCGCCGGACAGCTGGCCGGGGTACCGGTCGCTCTTCTGGTCCAGCCCCACCAGCTGGAGCACATAGGGGATGCGGCGGCGCAGCTCCCGGTTGGAGGCCCCGATAGCCCGCATGGCAAAGGCCAGATTTTCATAGACCGTCTTCTTCTCGATCAGCCGGAAGTCCTGAAAGATAACCCCCAGCGTACGCCGCATCTGAGGCACCTGCCGTGGGGTGATGTTGTTCAGGTTGAAGCCGTTCACCATCACCCGGCCCTCCGTCAGGGCAATTTCCGCTGTGATCAGCTTAATCACAGTGGACTTTCCCGACCCGGAGGGGCCCACCAGGAAGACAAACTCCCCGTCGTCGATGCGCATACTGACTCCCTTCAGAGCCTTTGTGCCGTTGTCATACTCCTTATATACATCGATAAGACGCACCATAGCGATGTTCTCTCCTTAAAAGCTCAGCCAGGCCCTCCGCTTCAGGGCGGTATTTCTATCTGATAGACTGGAGACTTCCCAAGCATTTAGTGTATCACAGATCAAATAGCATGTAAATAAACAAACTGTGAATGTTCCACTTTTTCTTCTATGCCGGACCCTGGCAGTTTTTAACTGTTTTGTCATTTTTGTAACCTTATTGTAATCTATTTCCCGGGAAAAGGCAAGAGTCAATTTATACTTTTTGCCGGATTGCGGCATATTTTTGTTTTGCCGCTTCAGTCCGGGCCGGTGTCCCCGCCTTTTTCTAAATAATTCGACTTTTTTCCCGTATTTCAGACAGATTATGCTTGTTTCCCGCCCATTTATGCCCCATATTCTTTTTATGGGTATTTTTTCCTCTCAATCTTGGGAGGACATGCCCGCAGATAAAAATATGGAGGTAAACAACTATGGCAAGAAAGACAGTGGAGCGCAACATTTCCTATGACGACGTCCGGAGAGTCTACTATGTCAGCATGGACATGGGCAAAGACAAGGAGGGCAGGCGTCTCAAGCGGTATCAGACATACCGCACCCTGCACGCCGCCCGGGCCGGCCTGCGGGAATTTCTCATCCACAGGGAGCAGGAGCTGAACACACCCAAACACAGCCTGACCCTGGCCGACTGGCTGGAGAGCTGGATGGACAACATCGTCCGGCCCACCCGGGCGGAGACCACAGTGTACGGCTACCAGAAAATCATTAACAACCACGTCCTTCCCGGCCTGGGCCATTTCCCCCTGCTCAAGCTCACCCCCATGGATATTCAGCAGTACTACATCCAGGTCCAGCAGAACGCCAATCTGTCCTCCAATACTCTGCGGCGGCATCACGACCTGCTTACCGCCGCGCTGCGGGCAGCCGTGCGGCAGGACAAGCTGCTCACCTCCCCCATGGACCGGGTGGAGCCCCCCAGGCCCCAGCAGAAGGAGGCCTCCTACTACCGCCCGGAGGAGCTCAAGCGGCTGTACACACTGCTGGAGGGGCACCCCCTGGAGCTGTGCGCCAAGCTGGCCGGCAGCCTGGGGATGCGGCGGGAGGAAATCTGTGGCCTGAAATGGGAGTCCATAGACTTTCAGCGCCAGCTGCTGTATATCCGGGAAGCGCGCACCGCCTTCGGGGCCACAGTGGTCCAGAAGGAGACCAAAACCCGGTCCTCCGTGCGCACCCTGTTCATCCCGGACGACGTGGTCCGCCTGCTCCAGGCCGAGCAGAACCGCCAGAGCCAGAAACTGAAGGACCTCAGCCAGTTTGTGGTGCTGGACCACAAGGGACTGCCCTACTCCCCCAACGCCCTGTCTCTGGCCTTCACCCGGTTTGTGCGGAAAAATGACCTGCCCCGGGTCACCCTCCATGGCTTGCGCCACTCCTTCGCCACGGTCGCCTCCTTCCAGGGTGTGCCCCTCTTCGATATCGGCAAGGCTCTGGGCCACGCCACCCCCGCCACCACAGGCAAGATCTACACCCACCTGGTGGACCACACCCACGAGGACACCCTTCTCAAGGTGTCTGACGCACTGAAATAAGAGATGAGAGGCCGCTTCACAGGCGGCCTCTTGTATTATTTGTCCAGTCCGTTCATCCCAGATGATATTTCCGGACTTTCCTGATCGGGAGCTTGAAAAGCGCCCCGGGGTAGAATCCCTGCTTGCGCAAAGCGGGTAAACGTAGTATGATAGACAGGGACAAATAATCGCCCAACCGGGCGAAAGGAGAAATTTATTATGTGGTTTGACGAAGCAGTCATCTATCAAATTTACCCCCTGGGCCTGTGCGGCGCGCCGGCGGACAACGACGGCCAGACAGAATCCCGCATCCTGCGCCTGCTGGACTGGGTGGACCATATCAAGCAGACCGGGGCAGACACCGTCCTCCTCAACCCGGTGTTCGACAGCGACCGCCACGGCTATGACACCCGGGACTACTTCCATACAGACCCCCGCCTGGGCACCGACGACGACTTGGCGAAAGCTTGCCAAGCTTTTCACGACGCCGGTCTGCGGGTCATGCTGGACGGGGTGTTCAACCACGTGGGCCGGGGCTTCTGGGCCTTCAAGGACGTGCAGGAGAAGAAGTGGGACAGCCCCTACAAGGACTGGTTCCACATCAGCTTCGACGG
>JAAVYL010000141.1 GCA_022791075.1 Lawsonibacter sp.
GCCTGCGCCATGATCCGCACCGAGATGGACTCCATGCCCACCGAGCTGGATGTGATTCAGCGGAAAATCATCCAGCATGAGATTGAGGAGGCAGCCCTGAAAAAGGAGACTGACAGGCTGTCTCAGGAGCATCTGGCCGAGATCCAGAAGGAGCTGTCCGACATGCGGGACGACTTCAACGCCAAGAAAGCCCAGTGGGACAACGAGAAGGGGGCCATCGGCAAGGTCCAGAAGCTGCGGGAGGAGCTGGAAGCTGCCAACGCTGCCCTGGAGAAGGCCCAGCGGGAGTATGACCTGGAGCGAGCCGCGGAGCTGCAGTACGGCCGTATCCCCGAGCTGAGAAAGGCCCTGGAGGCGGAAGAGTCCGTCGCCAATGAGAGCAAGGCCCGGTCCCTCCTCCGGGACAAGGTCACTGAGGAGGAGATCGCCCGGATCATCGAGCGGTGGACGGGGATCCCTGTGGCACGGCTCATGGAGGGGGAGCGGGAGAAGCTGCTCCATTTGGAGGACATCCTGCACCGGCGGGTGGTGGGCCAGGAGGAGGCCGTCCGGCTGGTCAGCGAGGCCATTTTGAGGAGCCGGGCCGGCATCGCCGACCCCAACAAGCCTATCGGCTCCTTCCTCTTCCTGGGGCCGACCGGCGTGGGCAAGACCGAGCTGGCTAAAACCCTGGCCGAGGCCCTGTTTGACAGCGAGAAGAACCTGGTGCGCATTGATATGTCCGAGTATATGGAAAAGTTCTCGGTCTCCCGGCTCATCGGGGCGCCTCCGGGATATGTGGGCTATGAGGAGGGGGGCCAGCTTACCGAAGCGGTGCGGCGCAAGCCCTACTCCGTAATCCTCTTTGACGAGGTGGAGAAGGCCCACCCGGACGTGTTCAACGTATTGCTGCAGGTGCTGGATGATGGCCGCATCACCGACAGCCAGGGCCGGACTGTGGACTTTAAAAACACCATTATTATTCTCACCTCCAATCTGGGCAGTCAGGCCCTGTTGGACGGTATCAGCGCCGGCGGTGAGATCAGCCAGTCCGCCCGGGACCAGGTGAATGAGCTGCTGAAACGCTCCTTCCGGCCGGAGTTCCTCAACCGTCTGGATGAGATTGTCTTCTACAAGCCCCTGACAAAGGAGAATATCACCCGCATTATTGATCTGCTGGTGGAGGGCCTGAATCGGCGGCTGGCCGGCAAGCAGCTCACCGTGACCCTTGCCCCCGCGGCCAAGTCGGCCATCATCGACGCGGCCTACGACCCCATCTACGGAGCCCGGCCCTTGCGCCGCTATCTTCAGCACACCGTGGAGACCCTCATCGGCCGGAAAATCATTGCCGACCAGGTGGAATCCGGCACATCCCTCACCGTGGACGTGACAGACGGAGAACTGACCGTTTTATAAGGCAGGACCCAGGCACAGATTGAACCGCCCCATATTGTGCTCTCCACACAATATGGGGCGGTTCAGAATATCGGGGGGAAGCAGTTTTGCTTCGGCGGGCAGTCACTGCTTTATCGGGTAAAAATCAAAATTACCTGCCGGTCTCCACATAGACGCCCGTTTCGCTGCTGTAGCCCACGTTGAAGCCCAACGCAGTGCCCAGGTCCCGGAGCTTGAAATAGGTGTATCCGCCGCCATTGTCGTCCGTCAGGGAGATGCCCGTCATGTTGACAGTGACGCCGTCCACCTTCAGGGGTACCGCCCCTCCCGCATAGCTGCGGTCACCGGAGAAGGGGGTGGTCATCTCCCCGCCGGCCGGGGTATAGACTTTTCCTGTGGATACGCCGATGGAACCGTCGTATTCCACCTCGAACTGGGCGGCGGTCCCGTTGAGGGCGTAGGCGATATCCCGAAGCTTCACGTAGTTGCTGCCCATGTTGTGCTCATCCAGCAGCATATAGGTCTGGAAGGCCACTGCTTTTCCGTCAATGGTGATATTTTGCTCCACAGCGTAAGCCGTGCCGCTGGCGGGAATATCCTCCACCGTCACACCTGGCTTAGGTTCAGGCCCCTCTGCGTTGAAGTGCAGAGCAACGCCAGACGGAAGCTCGGCCGGCATTCCATAGCCGTCGTCAATTTTCGCCCACTGCTCCTGAGAACCCTGATAATACACATCCTTCAGGCTGTTACAGTCGCTGATTGCATAGGAATCAATGGAGGTAACGCTGGCCGGAATGGTAATGCTCTTCAAATTTGCACACCGGTCAATCACCATGATCTCCATTTTTGTTATACTGTTCGGGAGCACGATGCTGGTGATCGCATCATTTTCTGAAAAGGCAAAGGAATCCAGCCGGGTAACTGTTTCAGGGACAACCACGTCTCCGCCCTTCCCCTGGTAGGCAAGGAGCAGCCCGTTTGCGCAGGGGAAATCCCCCTGACCGCTCAGCCACGGCGTAAGGCTGAACGCAAAGAGGCCGATATCTGTAAGGTCCTTGGGGATGGTGACGCTGCTCAGATTATCGCAGCCGTAGAATGCCAGTCCGCCCAAATGCTTCACGCTGTCCGGAAGGACCACGCTGGTCAGGCCGCTGCAGTTCCCGAAGGCCTCGCTGCCGATGAAGCTGACGGTATCGGGAATGGTGACGCCGGTCATGCTGGTGCAGCCCGAAAAGGCGCCGCCGCCAATGGTGGTGACCCCCTCGGGAATGGTTACTTGCCCGCCTGCTCCCTGATAGGAGAGCAGAATATGGTCGGCAATGGCAAAGTCCCCCGACCCCTTCAGATTTTCCAGCCAGGGTGTTCCCTCAAAAGCATCCCGTTCAATATCAATGCTGCTGCCCAGAAACTTTACCTCGCTCAGGCTGCTGCACCCTTTAAAGGCCCAGGTATCAATAGAGGTCACGCTGTCGGGGATGGTTACGCTTTTCAGGCTGGTGCAGTTCTCAAAGGCGCTGATTGCAATCCAGGTTACTCCATCCGGGATTACTATGGAACTGTCGCTGCCTGTATATTCAAAGAGCATACCAGACATTATGCTGAAGTTGGAGTCTTTAGCCAGAGCAGGGGACGCCAGTCCCACACACAGCACCAGCGCCAGCGCCAGGGACAACAGGTTCTTTTTCATACAGAATCTTCCTCTCTCAAGCATTTTTTCTGTGCGGCCTAAAGCGCCTGGACCTTCAGGTGATTCGGTTACAGGGCTGTCTTCAGTGCCTGGGCCAGCTGGTCGGGGCAGGAGGTGGGCTTCATTCCACAGCGGATGCCCTCCATCCGGCTGATGGCGTCCTCCACCCTCATTCCCCGCAGCAGGGAGGAGAGTCCCTTCAAATTTCCGTCACAGCCGCCCACGACCTGAACGGACTGGATTACGCCCTCCTCCACCTCAATTTGAAATGCCCGGGAGCAGGTCCCTCTGGGGGTATACTGAATTGTCATGCTGATTTGCCTCTCTTTCCGCCGCCGGTCCGGATATTTGTCAAAATCCGACAGCTGTTGTTGGGTTAAACTATATCAGACTTTGGGCGAAAAGGCAAGGCCTGGAGTGGTTCAGGAGTGTTTGCGCCGCTCCAGGCGGATCCGGTCAGCAATCATGGCGATAAATTCCGAGTTTGTGGGCTTCCCCTTGGCGTTGGAGACGGTGTAGCCAAAGTATTTCTGCAGGGTCTCCAAATCGCCCCGGTCCCAGGCCACTTCAATGGCATGGCGGATGGCCCGCTCCACCCGGCTGGGTGTGGTACCGAAGCTTTTGGCCACCTCTGGATACAGCACCTTGGTCACCGCATTAATCACGTCCATGTCCTCAACGGCGATGATAATGGCCCTGCGCAGATACTGATAGCCCTTGATGTGAGCGGGGACACCCACCTCATGAATAATGGCCGTTACCTGCCCCTCCAGGCTGGAGCCGCTGCCCTGCTCCGGCTCCAGGCCGCCGGGAGACATCACCTGTCTCAGCCGCTCTCCCACTGCGGACACACGGCAGGGCTTGGTCATGAAGAAGTCCGCCCCCTTGGCCGCCGCCATGTCCACCATGCTCCCCTTCATGTAGCTGGACAGAACCAGCACCTGGGGCCGGTCCTTCACCTTGGCCAGCTCGTCCAGAACGTCCATTCCATCCATGCCGGTGAGCACCATCTCCATCACCACGCCGTCCGGTTTCAGGTCACGCACCATGCGCACCAGCTCCGGGCCGTCTCCCGTCTCTCCCACCACCTGGAGGCCGGACTCTTCCGTCAGCGTCCGTGTCAGACTCCTTCGGAACTCTGTTCCCATGTCCGCGATCACAATTCGTTTTTGGCTCTCCATTACAATCTTCCTTTCTTTTCATAATAAAAGATACATAATGGCTGATAAAAGTTCCCGACTTCGAGATATCCCGGTACATTTCGACCAGCCGCCTACAATTTATCACAAGTTCCACGGATATGCAAGGGTTTTTATGGAAGTTTTTGGAAATTTTTTGTTTTATTTTTTCCCTTCTATTCGACAAGGTTCGATTTTTTTCCCATAATTTAGGGGCTCGGGTACTCTAACCCGGGCCCCTGTCTCTGTCAGGAGGGCTAACGGCCGCCCCCTGTGGCCTGCTCCAGCATATTCTCCGCCAGAATGCCGTAGCCCCTGGTGGGATCGTTGACCAGCACGTGGGTCACCGCTCCCACCAGACGGCCGTTTTGGAGAATGGGGCTTCCGCTCATACCCTGAACGATGCCTCCTGTGGCCTGCAGCAGCTCCGGATCAGTCACCCGGACCATCATGCTGCGGGTGCCGTCTCCGCTGGGGTACAGATGTGTGATCTCAATCTCAAACTCCTCCACCGCATCGCCCTGGATGTTGGACAGGATTGTAGCCGGACCGGTGGTCACCTGCTCCCGCGAGGCCACCTCCACGGGATTTACTGCGTCCCCCACCATCTGTCTGGGCATCTGCCCAAAAATACCCAGGTTTGTGTTGGCGTACAGGGTACCCAGGTCCCGGGTCAGATCGAACTGTCCATGGAGCTCGCCGGGCGCTCCGCTGCTCCCCTTTTTCACCTCAGATACGCTGGCCGGCATGATGCTGCCTGATTCCAGCGGCATGAGCATTGCGGTGTCCACATCATTGATTCCGTGGCCCAGGGCGCCGAACACGCCGCTGTCCGGGTCATAAAAGGTCATGGTGCCAATTCCCGCCATGGAGTCCCGCAGCCACACCCCCAGCTGATAGACCCCCTGGCTGTTTTCCACTGCCGCCGCCGTCAGCTGGAGCTGCCGCTGGCCCCGCACAGCCTGGATGGTGAGCGGTTCCCCCTCCTGGCTGGCCACCAGGGCCTGGACCTCCTCAATCGTGTCCACCTCGCCGCCGTTGATGTGGGTTATAACGTCTCCCGCCTTCAAACCGCAGTCCCGGCCGGGGTAGGAGGCCCCCTCCTCCGTCTCCACCGGGGACAAGCCCACCACCAGAACGCCGTCAGAGAACAGCTTGATCCCCACGGCCTTCCCCAGGGGAATGACGGTACGGCCCGGGGCGCCCGGCTGGACCTGAGCCGCCGCCTGCCGGGGCAGCTCCACTGCCGCGGAAGCCGCCACAGCCTGACCTCTGGTCCGGCTCCCGGCCAGCAAAAAGATCAGGCACACCGCCGCCGCAGCCAGTCCCGCCACTGCCGGACCTATTTTCTTTTCTTGTTCCATAATTCCACCCCCTAACCAAAATAGAAAGAGCGGACGGACTGAAAATCCGCCCGCCCTCTCATTATGGCCGGAGTTGCCCCACCTCAACCGTGGGGAGGAATTCCACTGCTTCCAGCGTGCTGGCCGCCGACCTTGAAACAGGCGGCACAGAAAAATCCGGCGGCCAGCTTTCCGCAGTTTTGTAAAATGATGCCAGTCCGCATGTCCTGATTTTTAAGCTCTGGTCAGGAGAATACTTCTATTGTGCACAAAAAAACAAAAATGATGCAAAAAGGAGCCTATCTGAGATCCAGGTCCAGGTCCACATCTCCCTCAATCCCGTTTACCTGGCCGGTGTGGGTATACTGCCACAGGTCGAAATGGTAGTAGAAATCCGGCTGCGTGTCATATTCCGCCAGCCACAGGCACCAGTCCGTCAGCTCTCGCAGGTCGTAGAGAAAATAGCCCATGCTCTGGTTGAAATAGACCGCCGGGGTGTAACCCGCCTCCTCTATTTTTTTGCAAAAGGCGGCGGCGCACCGGGTCAGTGTCTCTCCGTCCAGGTTGTCGGTACGGGCGTCCTTTCCGGGGGTGATAGGCTCCCAGTCAAAGGCTACGGGATAGGTCAGAGGGCGGCCGGCCAGAGTTTCCAGAATATACTCCGCCTCCTCCTCCGCCTCCTCCGGGGTGATGGCCTGGGAGAAAAAGTAGATTCCCACCTCCAGTCCGGCGTCCAGCGCCCCCTGGAGGTTTTGCTCAAAGTACTTGTCAGGAAACAGTCCGCCCTCGCTGTACCCCCGGTAGCCCAGGCGAAGGATGGCAAACTCCACCCCGTCTGCCGCCGCGGCCTGCCAGTCGATCTCCTTTTGATAGACTGACACATCAACGCCCATCCGCCCCCGTTTTTCCGCCCCCTCATAGGAGACCCGCCCCCGCTCGTCCAGGGAAAATCCCTCCGGGCTGTAGGCGTTTCTGGGCATTCCCTCCAAAGCCGTCAGCTCCTGGCCGCCGAAAAGAAAGGTCTCCGGCTCCTTCGGTTCCTCCTCCTTCGGCCAAAGGAGCAGAAGCCCTCCCGCCAGGAGGAGGACAAGGAGAGCCACAATGAGGGGCAACCTGTTCCGCTCCGCCCGCCGGTACCGGGCGGGGGGCGCCTCACGCTTTCCTGTTTCAGGGCGCAGTTCGACCATATTGTGTTCCTCTTTCCTTCGACATTTTTTCCATTGTAGCACACAAATTCCAAAACCGCAATGAAAAGCCCGCCGCGCAGCCAATTTTTTCTGGAGCGGTGTGGAATTTTTAAGGAAACTGTGCTAAAATCAGGGGCAGGACAAATACAGCCCGCAGGCTATTAAGGAGGTACGTCCCAATGGAATTGACTGAACAATTTATTTTGCTCCAGGCGCCCAATCCTGCAGCGGCAGAAAACGGACGGAAGCTGTCTAAAAAAGGGAGCTTTTCCGCCCTGCACCAAACCCAGGACGGCACAGTGTATTGGGCGGAGTGCGCCGGAAGCGGAAAGAATCCATACCGGGTCTCCATTGACTGGCAGAATCCGGACTCCCCGGTGTGCCGCTGCTCCTGTCCCAGCCGGCAGTTCCCCTGCAAGCACGCCCTGGGGCTGATGTTTGAGCAGCTCAGCGGCAAAGTCTTTGCGCCGGACGAGCTGCCCCAGGACATTGCAGACAAGCGGGCCAAGCAGGAGGCCCGGGCCGCAAAAAAGGAGCAGGCGGCCTCCGCTCCGGCCAAGCCCAAGAGGACCAACACAGCTGCCCAGAAGAAAAAGCTGGACCGGCAGCTGGAGGGGCTGGACATGGCGCAGCGGATGATTGACGACCTGCTGTCCGCCGGCGTGGGCGCCCTGGCCGGCAGCTCGGCCAAGGATTTCGACAAGCTGGCCAAGGACCTGGGCAACTACTACCTCACCGGTCCCCAGGCCGCTTTCTCCCGTATCGCGCTGACGGTCCGGACCATCCAGAAGGACCCGGGACAGGCGCAGCAGAGCTATGCAGAGGCTCTGCGCATCCTGGTATCCCTGCGCTCCACCCTGAAAAAGGCCCGGCCCTTCCTCCAGGAAAAGCTGGCCAGCGGCAGCTTTTCCGCGGAAGACACCGTCCTGTTCGAGGCTCTGGGCGGCGTATGGAAGCTGGAGGACCTCCACGCCGTCGGGGCGTTTCGGGAAAACGCCCGGCTGGTCCAGCTCTCCTTTGATATCAGCTTTGACGAGGCCAAAAAGGAGTATGTGGAGCGGGGCTGGTGGCTGGATCTGGACAGCGGACGAATCGACCAGACCCGGAACCTGCGCCCCATGAAGGCGCTGAAGTATGTCAAGGGGGAGGACAGCCGGTTCGGCCTGCTGGAGATCCCGGCCCTCTATACATATCCTGGAGAGCTGAACTGCCGCATCCGGTGGGAGAGCGCCGCCGCCCGCCCCCTGTCTCAGGAGGAGCAGGCCCGGCTCCCCGCCCTGGCCCAGCCCAGTCTGGCCGCGGCGGTGAAGCTGACCAAAAACCAGATCAAGAACACGCTGCTGCCTAAATTCCTGGCCGTTCTGGTCCCCATCGGGCGGCTGGGGACTGTGGGGGAGGAGTACGCTTTGGAGGACCCCGCCGGCTCCCGCATTGTCCTGCGGGACCGGGCTCAGGACGGGGCGGACCACGCCTCCACTGCCCGGCTGGCCATGCTCCCGGACGGGATACCAGCGGGCAGCGCTCTCTTTGGCCTGATGTTCTATGATGAGAGGGACCGCTCCCTATGTCTCCACCCCTACAGCGTGGTGACGCCAGACAGGATTATCCGGCTGCAATATTAACCCTGCGTAAGCTGCACAGGGGCGGATACATCCGCCTGCACGCGCTGTGCGCCTGTGCAGAACGATGATGGAGGTAATTATGAATTTACAGCCTCTTTATGATGTAAAAGGGCGGCTGGAGGCCGCCGCTATTTCGGGTGTGTCCCTGCTGGGGGAGGACTTCCGCCTCCAGCGGGCGGCAGAGGGCTTAAAGCCCCTGGCCGGGGCCAGCCCGGTGCTGGGAAAGATTGACGCGGGGCTGCAGGGGCTGCTGTCCGCGCCGGCGGCGGAACGCCCTGGACGGCTGCTGGACCTGCTGGCCCTGGTGGACGCGGTGGTCTGTACACAGGGCAGGACCGGTCTGGACGGCGAGATGTCCCCCCTGCCCGCCGGAGCAGGGCAGTATCTGGAGCTGTCCTTCAGCCAGCTGCAGCCCCTGCTCACCGCCCTCACCGGGACCGGCGGCGGGCGGATAGAGACCGTCAGGTCCGCCTGGGAGAACCACCCCGAGTTCTTTGCTGACTTTCGGGTGCTGCCCGCCCTGGTCAGCGGCCTGGGGGACAGCTATGCAGAGCTGGCCGACTTGAACGAGGCCATTTTGAAGGCCCAGGGTTCCTGGGCTGTGCCCTTGCTCAAGAAGGGCTTCGACCCGGCGGGCAAAAAGGAGATGGCCCGGCGGGTGGAGGTCATCGCCGCTCTGGAGGGGGCGGGGGCCACCCCCTGGCTGCGGGAGGTGCTGCCCCAGGCCAAAAAGGACGTGCGGGGCGCGGTCATCCTGGCCCTGGGGGCGGACCCGGAGAATGTCCCTCTATTGCTGGACCTGTCCAAGACAGAGCGGGGGAGCAGCCGGGAGGCTGTCCTCCGGGCTCTGGCCA
>JAAVYL010000142.1 GCA_022791075.1 Lawsonibacter sp.
ATGGTCACCCTGGCCATGAACATGTACACCCAGGGGGTGGACCCGGAGCTGGACTTCTCCAACATCAACAAAATTAAAGAGATGTTTGAGCGGTGTACCAAGATGCCGGTGGGCGACCGCCAGCCCTACGCCGGCAAGCTGGTCTTTACCGCCTTCTCCGGCAGCCACCAGGACGCCATCAACAAGGGCGTGCAGTATATGAAGTCCTCCGGAACCGAGTACTGGGAAATCCCCTATCTGCCCATCGACCCCGCAGACGTGGGCCGGGAGTATGAGCCTATTATCCGCATCAACTCCCAGTCCGGCAAGGGCGGCGCCGCCTATATTATGGAGCACGATTTCGGCTTCGACCTGCCCAAGTCCATGCACCCGGAATTTGGCCATATCGTCCAGGTTGAGACCGACAAGGTGGGCAAGGAGGTGGCCCCGGAGCGAATTAATCAGCTGTTCCACCAGGAGTATATCGACGTGAAGGAGCCATATCAGCTGCTCAAGCACTCCTTCCAGGAGACCATCAACGAAGCGGGCCACTCCCACGTGGTATTCCAGGGTACCCTGCAGCACACTGACACTGTTTTTGAGGTATCCGGCGAGGGAAACGGCCCCATTGACGCCTTCTTCAACGCTATCAAGGGAGAAAAGATAGACCGCTTCTCCTTCCTGGACTACACCTCCCATGCCATCACCGACGGCTCTGACTCTCAGGGTGTGGCCTACATCCTCCTCCAGGACAAGCGCACCGGCAGGCAGTACTGGGGCGTGGGCCTGTCCCACAACATCAATCTGGCTCCTCTGCGGGCCATTCTGGCCGCCATCAACCGGGCCAAACGGACCTGACAACATTACCCCCCTCCCGCTTCATCAGGCGGGAGGGGGGCATTTAAATCAGTCGTCGCCGAAGCTGATGCCCAGCAGGCGGGCCTCGGTGATAATGTCGGACTTGGGGTCGATGGTCTTCAGCTTACCCGCAACCTCCTTCAGGGGGACGGAGGTAATCACATGGTTCTGGATGGCCACCATATTGCCATACTCCTCCTTGGAGATCATCAGAGCGGCGGTGGTCCCCAGCCGCGAGGACAGCACCCGGTCGTAGGCGCAGGGGGTTCCGCCACGCTGCATATGGCCGGGGACGGTCACCCGGACCTCCTTCCCTGTTTTCTTCAAAATCTTGTCAGCAATGGCGTAGGATACCGAGGGGTATTTCTCCAGCAGCTGCGCCATGTGCTCCTTATACTCCTTCTTGCTCATCTCCGATTCCTTCCTGGAGATTGCGCCCTCCGCCACAGCCAGGATGGTAAAGCCGTTGCCCGAAGCGGCCCGCTGCTTGATCTTGGCAATCACAGAATCAATGCTGTAGGGAATTTCCGGAATCAGGATAATATCCGCGCCGCCGGCAATGCCTGCGTTCAGGGTAAGCCAGCCCGCCTTGTGGCCCATAATCTCCACCATAAACACCCGGTTATGGGAGGCGGCTGTGGTGTGGATGCAGTCAATGACCTCGGTAGCCAGGGAGATGGCGGACTGGAACCCGAAGGTGGTATCGGTGCCCCACAGGTCGTTATCAATGGTCTTGGGCAGGCCAATCACATTCAGCCCCTCCTCGCTGAGGAGGTTGGCGGTCTTCTGGCTGCCGTTTCCCCCTAAAACCACCAGACAGTCCAGACGGAGACGGCGGTAGGTATATTTCATGGCCTCCACCTTATCCAGGCCGTTCTCGTCGGGAACCCGCATCAGCTTGAAGGGCTGCCGGCTGGAGCCCAGAATGGTGCCGCCCCGGGTCAGCAGGCCGGTAAAGTCAATGGGAGACAGCTTTTTGTAATCCTCATAGATGAGGCCCTTATAGCCGTCGATAAAGCCGATGATCTCCACCTCATTGCCGTAGATGTTGTAGAGGCCCTTGGCCACACCCCGCATCGTTGCATTGAGGGCCTGGCAGTCACCGCCGCTGGTGAGTATTCCGATCCGTTTCATAGATACTACTTCCTTTCAGAAAAAGTTATATGAAAGCCGTTCCGGCTTGGCAGACAGGGATGTCAGGGCGGACGTCTTCCGCCCCTCAAGCGGCACGCCGTGCCTTACATATCTCTTTTTACAAGCCTTCCCCAGAGTCCCCGGCGGGTCTTCCTGACGGCAGCAGCGGACTTCTGCACCGCGGGCTTCGCTTGCGCCGGCTTTGCCTCCAGCCTGGCCTGAGCAGACTTTGCCGCAGTCCTGGCCGCAGTTTTGGCGCCGGATTTTGGCCTTTCTCCGGGTTTTTCCAGCGCCCAGGCTCCAGCATAGGCCTGGTCGCAGAAGTGCTCCTGTGTGTTGAAGAGCTCCCCCTGAGCGCGCACATAGCTGCCATCCGGCTGCTGAATCCTCCCCTTGGCGGTATCCTGGAGCTGACTTCGGAACATCTCCTCCAGGTGCTTCTGCAGCGCGCCGTCATAGACAGGCACCGCCACCTCTACCCGGCGGGTGGTGTTGCGGGTCATGAAATCGGCGGAGGAAATATAGACCCGCTTCCGCTCCCCCAGACCAAAGATATAGATGCGGGCGTGCTCCAGATAGCGGCCCACAATACTGCGGACCCGGATACGCTCCGTCATCCCGGGGACGCCGCCCACCAGACAGCAGATGCCCCGGACCACCAGGTCAATTTCCACCCCGGCCTGAGACGCCTCAATAAGCTTGTCAATAATCAGCTTGTCGGTGAGGCCGTTGAGCTTAAAGCCCAGATAGGCCTCCTCCCCCGCCCGGGCCAGTTCAATCTCCCGGTCAATAAAGGCAAGCACCTTGCTCCGCAGGCAGGCGGGGGCCACCATGAGGTGGCGGCTGTCCTCCACCACCTCACCCATGGACAGCGCGTTGAAAATCTGGGCGGCCTCGGCCCCAATCTCCGGCGAGGCGGTCATCAGGGCATAGTCGGTATACAGCCGCACCGTATCCTCGTTGTAATTGCCGGTGCCCACCTGGGTGATATACTCCACCTGATTGTTGTGCATCCGGGTAATAAGGAGGAGCTTGGAGTGGACCTTCAGGCCGTCCAGGCCGTAGATGACCCGGCAGCCGGCCTGCTCCAGCACCCGGGACCAGCCGATATTGTTCTCCTCATCAAACCGGGCCCGAAGCTCCACCAGGGCCACCACCTCTTTGCCATTCTCGGCGGCGTCCACCAGGGCCTCCACGATCTTGCTGTTGTGGGCCACCCGGTAGAGCGTCATCTTGATGGAGACCACCTCCGGGTCCTGTCCCGCCTCCTGGAGAAGGCGCAGCAGGGGACGCACATTCTCATAGGGATAATTCAGCATCAGATCCCGCTCTCTGATCTGCTCCGCCATGGGGACCAGCGCCTCGACATTCGGGGAGTTCTGGGGCACCCGGCGGGGGTAGAACAGCCCGCTCTTCTCCCGGAGGATGTCCCGCAGGGCGCTCATGAAGGACAGGTCCAGGGGAGCCTCGCTGGCAAAAAAATGCTTTTTGGACAGTCCCAGACAGCTGCACAGCCCGTCCCGAACGGTATCGGACAGCTTTCCCTGATACTCCAGCTTCACTGGCTGGAGCCGCTTGCGGCGGCGGATCATCTTCTCCATGCTCCTGCGGTACTCCTCCGCCAGCATGTCGCTCATCTCTGAGGAGGCGTCGTCCATATGGATATCGGCGCTGCGCACCAGCCGAATCAGCACGGTGCCCTCCACCTTATAGTGGGCAAATATTTTGGGCAGGAAGCCGGCGATCAGCTCCTCCACCAGCACAAACCGCTGTCCCTCCCCCGGCAGCGGCACCAGCCGGTGCAGGACGCCCTCGCCGCAGGGGACTATGCCCATCCGCTCTCCGCCGCTCTTTGTCCGCAGAATGGCCACAGCATAAATCGCCTTGTTGCGCAGGAATGGGAAGGGCTGCTTGCGTCCAATAATCTGTGGGGAGAGCAGAGGCAGGATGTTAGAGGTAAACTGCTTCTCCAAAAAGGACTGCGTCTTGTCCTGCAGGCTGCTGAACCGGCACAGCTCCACGCCCTGCCCGGCCAGCTCGCCCATGAGGGACCTGCAGACCCTGTCCCGGTCTGCAAGCAGCTCGCGGGTCATGTCCAGAACGGCGGCGGTCTGTTCCGCACTGGTCATACCGGTCTTGTCATCTGTTGCGGAGAGGTGGAGCGTATCCATCAGCATCCCCACCCGTACCATATAGAATTCGTCCAGATTGCTCTGGAAAATGGAGGCAAAGTTCATCCGCTCACACAGGGGATTGGCCAGGTCTTCCGCCTCCTCCAGCACCCGCCTGTTAAACAGGAGCCAGGACAGCTCCCGATTCACATAACACCCGTTCGGCGTCCAGGCTGCGCTCTGCTCTTTCATCCTTCACCATACCTCCTCAACAGTACTAATCTATTTTATAAATGTACCATTCTTTCCCGGCAGGCGCAAGTCCTTTCAGCGACTTTTTCTGCTATTGTCCAAAATCATGCACCGCGCGCCTGAGGCGTCCCTTTCATAAAAACGAGGCTCCGCAGTCTGGAGACAAAAATTTTTTCAGTTTCCCTTGCTTTTTTTTAGTATCACGATATAATGAGGGTATCCATTTATTAAAGGAGGCCCCCCATGAACAAGACAATTACCGCCCCAAACGCCCCCGCCGCAGTTGGCCCTTACTGCCACGCCAAGCTGGCGGGCAGCACCCTGTACACCTCCGGCCAGCTCGGCTTGATTCCCGCCACGGGAGAGCTGCCCCAGGGCGTAGAGGCCCAGGCCGTCCAGGCGATGGACAATCTGAAGGCTGTGTTGGCCGCCGCCGGCATGGACTGCGGAGACGTGGTGAAAACCACCGTCTTTCTGGCCGACATCAATGATTTTGCCGCTATCAACGCCATCTATGCCAAATACTTCCCCGATGAAGCTCCGGCCCGCTCCTGCGTTCAGGTCGCCGCTCTGCCCAAGGGGGCTCTGTTTGAGATCGAGGCGGTCGCTGTCCGCTGAGAAGCTTCTGTGTATGTAAAAAGTGCTGGAGAGGGGACCTCTCCGGCACTTTTTTATGACCATTATTCCATTTATTTGGGATTTAATACGCACGTTCTCCAGTTATGATTGGTCATAATCTACAAAAATCATCGAACACTTTTTACCTCCAGCGGAAAACTTCTCCTTGAAATCGAGACCTGGATGGAGTATACTATGGCTAAATTAAAAAAATTCTTTATTGCTAAAAAAAAGTAAGGAGATTGTTTTTTATGACCCCACCCAAGTCAGAACTCCCGGCCTCTGTATTCTCCCTCAGCGGCGTCCCGCCCGCAGGGCAGCTGGTCCCTCTGGGCCTTCAGCACGTGGTGGCCGCTATTGTAGGCATCATCACTCCGGCCATCATGGTAGCCAACACCTGCTCCCTGTCCGGCGCAGACCGCACGCTGCTCATTCAAATGTCTCTCATTGTCACCGCACTGGCCACCCTGCTCCAGCTGTATACCATTAAACACCGCATCGGCTCCGGTCTGCCCGTTGTGATGGGCATCAGCTTTGCCTATGTGCCAACCCTGTTGGCCATTGGCGGACAGTTTGATCTGCCCACCATCCTGGGTGCAGAAATTGCCGGCGGATGCGTAGCCATCCTTTTCGGCATCTTTGTCAGGCAGATCCGCCGGCTCTTCCCGCCCCTGATCACCGGAACCGTCATCTTCACCATCGGCCTGTCCCTGTACCCCACTGCTGTGAAGTACATGGCCGGTGGCGCGGGCAGCGAGGGCTTCGGCGGCCTGAAAAACTGGGCCGTCGCCCTGACCACCCTGGCCGTGGTGATTGTTCTCCAAAACTTTGGAAAAGGGGTTCTCAAGCTGGGGGCAATCCTGTGGGGCATGATTGTGGGATATATCATGGCTCTGCTCCTGGGGATGGTGGACTTCTCCGCTGTCGCCCCCGCAGGCTGGTTCCAGCTGGCCGCCCCGCTCCACTTCGGCATCAGGTTTGAACTCAGTGCCTGCATCTCTCTGTCTGTGGTCTATGTTATCAACGCGGTTCAGACCATCGGAGACCTGTCCTCCACCACCATGGGCGGCATGGACCGTATGCCAACTGACCGGGAGCTGTCGGGCGGCATTGTGGCTCAGGGCGTGGTAAGCATCCTGGGCGCTCTCTTCGGCGGCCTGCCCGCCGCTACCTACAGCCAAAACGTGGGCATCGTCACTGTAAACCGGGTTATCAACAGGGCTGTCTTCGCCTTCGCCTCCGCCATTTTGCTGGTGGCCGGGTTGGTTCCCAAGCTGTCCGCCGTCCTCACCACCATCCCCCAGGCCGTCATCGGCGGAGCCACCATCTCTGTATTTGCCACCATCACCATGACAGGCATCCGCATGATTACCTCCGAACACTTCTCCGTGCGCTCCAGCACCGTGGTCGGACTGTCTGTAGCTCTGGGGGTGGGTATCACTCAGGTGAGCGGTTCCTTCCAGGGCCCCGGCTTCCCCTGTGGTCACCGCCATTGTGGCTATCATCCTCAATCTGGCGCTCCCCAAGGACCTGACCCCCCGCTCCTGAAAAAACTGGGCCGGTAAAAACCGGCCCAGCCCTCTATTCCTTTCCCTTGCCCTCCTCAATGTAGCTGTACAGGGTATATTTGGAAATTCCAAAGTACTTGCAGACCTTCCCTCCCGACTTGGTAATGAGAAACGCTCCGGTGTCATTGAGGAAGCGGATGGCGTTCACCTTGTCCTCCTTGGACATAAGGGCCACTGGCTTGCCCACCCGTTTCACGCTCTGTTCAATGAGCTCATCCAGCAGGTCAGACACGTTCTGCGCAATGGGCTCCGGCGTCCCGCCGGCCTCCTCCGGGGTGGCGGTAAACTGCTTGAGCGTCTCCTCCATGGCCAGCATCAGCGTAATATCGTAATTGATGGAAAAAATGCCGATTGCCTGCCTGTTTTCGTCCCGGATATAGATGGTGGTGGATTTTAGAGTTTTTCCGTCCCTTGTCTTGGTCAGGTAGCTCAGCCGGTCCTCCGTAGACCCCCCCCGAAGCGCCTCCAGCACCACATGGGAGGGACCGTCCCCCACCTTTCGCCCGGAGACATGCCCGTTTTCTATGGCCACAATGGAGCTGTCCGGGTCATTGGAGAGCAGGTCATGGATCACCACCTCGCAGTTTGGTCCAAATTGAACCGCCAGGGCCTTGGCCAGCCGAAAGAGAAACTGAAGCATAGACGCATTCAAAAAAATCATCCTTCCCTTTTCTTTGGTATGTTCTATTGTACCACAAACTTCCTTTTTTGCAATAAAAATTATCAGTCCAAAAAAATATTCAGATAACAAGGAGGTACCCCATGCTGCTGATTGGAAACGGAAAACTGATCACCCGCAGTCAAACAACCCCCTATTTGGAAGACGGAGCTGTAGTGCTGGATGGTGAGACCGTCAGAGAGACCGGCCCTTTGGCCGGCATGAGGGCCAAATATCCCTCGGCGGAGTTTGTGGATGCCAAAGGCGGCGTCATCATGCCCGGCCTCATCAACGTCCATACCCATATCTACTCCGGCCTGGCCCGCGGCCTGTCCATCGACGGCTTCCACCCCACCAATTTTTATGAGGTTCTGGACGGTCAGTGGTGGTATATCGACCGCCACCTCACCCTGGACGGCACCAGGGCCTGCGCCTACGCGACCGTGCTGGACTGCATCCGCAACGGCGTGACCACCATCTTCGACCACCACGCATCCTTTGGTGAAATCCCAGGCTCCCTCTTCGCCATTAAGGACGTGTGCGCTGAGCTGGGTATGCGGGCCTGTCTCTGCTACGAGGTCTCCGAGCGGGACGGGGAGGAGAAGTGCGCACAGGCCATCCGGGAGAACGCCGACTTTGCCAGGTGGGCCAGGGAGGAAAACAGCGGCATGATCAAGGCCATGTTCGGTGGACACGCTCTGTTCACCATCTCAGACAGGACCTTTGAGGCAATGGTCAAGGCCAACGACGGCCTGACCGGGTTCCACATCCATGTGGCCGAGGGGATGGACGATGTGTACGACAGCCTGAGAACCTATGGCTGCCGCCCCCTCAGCCGCCTGCTCTACAACGGCATTCTCGGGGAAAAGACCATGCTGGGCCACTGTATCCACCTCTCCCCTGCCGAGCTGGACATAATCAAGGAGACCAATACCATGGTGTGCCACAACCCGGAGTCCAATATGGGCAACGCCGTTGGCTGCTCCCCGGTGCTCCAGATGTACAACAGAGGCATCCTCATCGGTCTGGGCACCGACGCCTACACCCACGATATGCTGGAGAGCCTGAAGGTCCTGCTGCCCATGCAGCGGCACAACACCTGCGACCCGGCAGCCGGATGGTGCGAGGCCACCGGGATGCTGTTTCAAAATAACCCCGCTATCTGCGCCCAGTACTTCCCTGCTCCTCTGGGTGTACTGGAGCCCGGCGCGGCGGCAGACGTGATTGTCATGGATTACAAGCCCTTCACCCCCTTTGGCGCAGAGAACATCGACGGCCACATGCTCTTCGGCATGATGGGCAAAAACTGCCGCACTACTATTATCAACGGCAGGGTGGTCTATCGGGACCGGGAATTTGTGGATGTCGATGAGGACGCCATCAACGCCTGGACCATGGAGCAGTCCAAAAAGCTGTGGGGCGAGCTGAACCATCGGAGCTATTGAGACTGGGCGGAGCACATCCGCCCCCACATCCAAAATGAATCCAACAGGAGGAAACTCATATGAGCGATATTATGCGGCCCATGTCTTTCGGCCATCTGATGAACTGGATCTTGAGCGAATACAAGCAGAACGGAAGCATTTTTGGCGTGTCCAAGCTGGTCAGGTATCAGGACGGGAAAGCCCTGCCCATTTTTCAGGAGCGGATTGAGTCGCCCTATGGCCCTGCCGCCGGCCCGCACACCCAGCTGGCGCAAAACATCGTCGCCGCCTACGCGGCGGGGGCCCGGTTCTTTGAGCTGAAGACCGTGCAGATTACGGACGGCGAGGAGCTGTCCAAGTGCGTCAGCAAGCCCTGCATCACCGCCGCTGACGAGTGCTATAACTGTGAATGGTCCACAGAGCTCACCGTCCCGCAGGCCTTTGCTGAGTATGTGAAAGCGTGGTGGGCCTGCAGGCTGCTCTCCCGGGAGCTCGGCCTGGGCGCGGCCGACGGCTTCGTCTTCAACATGTCTGTGGGCTACGACCTGGAGGGCATCCAGTCCCCCAAGGTAGACGCCTACATTGAGGGCATAAAGGACGCCTCCGGCACCGAGGTCTGGAAGGAATGCACGGACTGGACCCTGCCAATCTGGACCGCTTCCAAACCGTGGACGAGGCTTTTGTGAAGTCCATCCCCGCCAGGGTGTCCAGCTCCATCACCGAGTCCACCCTCCACGGCTGTCCCCCCGACGAGATTGAGCGCATCGCAACCTACCTGATCACCGAAAAAGGCCTGAACACCTATATCAAGTGCAACCCCACCCTGCTGGGCTATGAGTTTGCCCGGAAAACCCTGGACAGCCTGGGCTATGACTACATCCAGTTTGACGACCACCACTTTTTGGAGGATCTGCAGTGGGCAGACGCCCTGCCCATGCTTCGCCGGCTCCAGAAGCTGTGCGGGGAGCGGGGACTGGAGTTCGGGGTGAAAATCACCAACACCTTCCCTGTGGACGTGGCGGCAAACGAGCTGCCCAGCGAGGAGATGTATATGTCCGGCAGGGCTCTCTACCCTCTGTCGCTCTCCCTGGCCAGTATGCTTGCCAAAGAATTCGGCGGCAGGCTGCGCATCTCCTACTCCGGCGGAGCGGACGCCTTCTCCATCCGAGGCCTGTTTGAGGCGGGCATCTGGCCCATCACTATGGCCACCACCGTCCTCAAGCCCGGCGGCTACCAGCGGTTCAGCCAGATTGGTCAGCTCCTGATGGACGTCCCCAAGGACCGCTGGAGCGGCGTAAGTCTGGACAAAGCGGCCGCCCTGGTGGAGGCCATCCCTGGTGGAACGCACTGGACGAAGCCGGTGAAGCCCATCCCCAGCCGCAAGACGGACAAAAAGGTCCCCCTTCTCGATTGCTTCCAGGCCCCCTGCCGGTCCGGCTGTCCCATCGAGCAGGACATCCCCGCCTACCTTATGGCAGTGAACGCCGGAAGATATAAGGAAGCTCTGGAGATCATCACCCGCCGCAATCCCCTGCCCTTTATCACCGGCACCATCTGCTCCCATCGCTGCCAGGACAAGTGCATGAGAAATGCCTATGACGAGAGCGTCTATATCCGAGCCCAGAAGCTGAAAGCGGCTCAGGGCGGCTTTGACGCCCTCCTGCCCAGGATGAGGGCAGGTTCCCCTGTGACCGGCAAAAGAGCCGCCGTTGTGGGCGGCGGTCCCGGCGGCATGTCCGCCGCTTTCTTCCTGGCCCGTGCCGGGGTGGAGGTCACCCTTTTCGAGGCGAAAGATGCACTGGGGGGCATCGTCCGCCATGTCATCCCCGCATTCCGCATCTCTCACGAGGCTATCGACAACGATGTGAAGCTGATGGAGTCCATGGGAGTCAAGGTTCAGCTGAACACGCCTGTTTTCGACGTAAATGCCCTGCTCCAAAATTATACCCACGTGATTCTGGCCACGGGAGCCTGGCAGCACGGCTCCGCCGGGCTGGAGTATGGGGAGGAGATGAACGTTATCTCCTTCCTGGAGCGTGCGAAGAAGGCCCCCGAAGCCCTGAAGCTGGGAGAGAACGTGGTGGTTATCGGCGGCGGCAACACCGACATGGACGCCGCCCGGGCCGCCATGCGCATCCCCGGCGTGAAAAAGGTATCCCTGGTTTACCGCCGCACCAAGCGGTATATGCCCGCCGACTAGGAGGAGCTGGAGCTTGCTCTGGCCGACGGTGTGGAGTTCCGGGAGCTGCTGGCTCCTGTGGGAGTGAAGGACGGCCTGCTCACCTGCCGGGTCATGGAGCTGGGCGCCCCCGATGCCTCGGGCCGCCGCTCCCCCGTGGCCACTGGGGAAACGGTCACCGTGGACGCAGACACCGTCATCACTGCCGTGGGCGAGAAGGTGGACACCGCCCTCTACACCTCCAACGGCCTGGAGGTGGACAGCCGGGGACAGGCCGTGATAAATCCTGAGACTATGGAGTCCAGCGTAAAGAATGTCTTTGTGGTGGGGGACGGTCAAAAGGGTCCCGGTACCGTGATGGAGGCCATCGCAGGGGCTGCAAAGGCGGCGAACGCCATTCAGAATTTCGATCCCAGCACCTTCGTGGAGAAGAACATCAATTCCGACTATCAGAAGCCCCTTTCCAAGCGGGGAGACCTGTGCACGGACTGCACCTCCTGCACCGACAGCCGGTGTCTGGGCTGTGCCACTGTCTGCGAAACCTGCGCCGAAGTATGCCCCAACCGGGCCAATGTGGCCGTCGCCGTGGCCGGAATGCGCCAGCGGCAGATTATCCATGTGGACGGCTTGTGCAACGAGTGCGGCAACTGCGCCGTATTCTGCCCCTACGACAGCCGGCCCTATCTGGACAAGTTCACCCTGTTCTGGTTCCGGGAGGACTTTGACCACAGCGAAAATCAGGGATTTCTTTGCCTGGAGGGCGGCAGGACCCTGGTCCGGACCGACAGTACTGTTGAGGAGTATGACGTCTCCGACCCCGCCTGCGGCCTGGAGGACGGCCTGCGCCGCCTGATCTGTGCGGTGTATGAGAATTACAGCTACCTTCTGGGGTGATTCCATTTGGCGCGGGGACGGCCGGCGGCCGCCCCCGCAGTAAAGGAGAAATGACCGTGAGCGAAACCTACACCTTTACCGTAAACGGCGTCCTCCGGGAGACCGCTGAGGACAAACCCCTCCTGCGCTACCTCAGGGATGATCTGGAACTGCACTCCGTGAAGGACGGGTGCAGCGAGGGGGCCTGCGGCACCTGCACCATCTCTGTGGACGGCCGGCCTGTACGCGCCTGCATTCTCACCACCAAAAAGGCGTCCGGCAAGACCATTCTCACCGTGGAGGGACTGTCTGTCCCGGAGAAGGAGGCCTTCGTCTACGCCTTTGGCAAGGTGGGGGCGGTGCAGTGCGGCTTCTGTATCCCCGGCATGGTGATGGCGGGCAAGACTCTGCTGGACCAAAATCCAAACCCCACTGAGGCGCAGATTAAAAAGGCTATCCGGGGAAACATGTGCCGGTGTACCGGCTACAAAAAGATTATCGAGGGTATCTCTTTGGTCGGAGCCATACTCCGGGGGGAGGCACAGATAGACCCGGAGCTGGAAAAGGGCGATGTGTACGGCGTGGGGGACCGGGCCTTCCGCATTGATGTACGGGACAAGGTGCTGGGCACCGGGGAGTACTGCGA
The DNA here is from genome assembly GCA_022791075.1 of Lawsonibacter sp. Taxonomy (GTDB): domain Bacteria; phylum Bacillota; class Clostridia; order Oscillospirales; family Oscillospiraceae; genus Lawsonibacter. The sequence goes on from JAAVYL010000142.1 coordinate 12,301, forward strand.
CGACCTCTGTCTGGACGGGATGGTTTACGCCTCCGCCGTCCGTTCAGCGTATCCCCGGGCGAAGGTGCTGTCCATTGACGCCGCTCCCGCCCTGGCCGTGCCCGGAGTCCTGGCCGTACTGACCGCTGAGGATGTGCCCCACAACAAGGTGGGCCACATTCAGCAGGACTGGGACGTGATGATTGCCGTGGGGGACACCACCCGCTGCGTGGGGGACGCGCTGTGTCTGGTGGTGGCGGAGAGTGAGTTTATCCTCAGCCAGGCCAAGGCGGCGGTCAAAATAGAGTATGAACCTCTGGAGCCGGTGCGGAATATCCATGAGGCCATGGCTGAGGGCGCGCCCCTCATCCATCAGAGCGGCAACCTGTGCCAGAGCCGCCACGTCACCCGCGGGGACGCCGGGGCCGCCCTGGCCAACAGCAGATACACTGTCACCCAGAGCTACAAAACCCCCTTCACAGAGCACGCATTTTTGGAGCCCGAGTGCGCTGTGGCGCTCCCCCACAAAAACGGCGTCAAGGTCTACACCAGCGACCAGGGCGTCTACGACACCCGCCACGAGATATCCATTATGCTGGGCTGGGAACCGGAGCGCATCGTGGTGGAAAACAAGCTGGTCGGGGGCGGCTTCGGCGGCAAAGAGGACGTCTCTGTACAGCATCTGGCCGTGCTGGCGGCGCTGAAGGTGGGCCGGCCGGTAAAGGCCAGGCTTACCCGGCAGGAGTCCATCCGCTTCCACCCCAAGCGCCACGCAATGGAGGGCACCTTCACCCTGGGCTGTGATGAAAACGGTATATTCACCGCCCTGGACTGCGACATCTACTTCGACACGGGAGCCTACGCCTCCCTGTGCGGGCCGGTGCTGGAGCGGGCCTGCACCCACTCCGTTGGACCCTACTGCTACCAAAACACCGATATCCGCGGATACGGATATTATACCAACAATCCCCCTACCGGTGCTTTCCGGGGCTTTGGTGTGTGTCAGAGTGAGTTTGCTCTGGAGTCCTGCATCAACCTGCTGGCTGAAAAGGTGGGAATCTCCCCCTGGGAGATTCGTTTCCGCAACGCCATTGAACCAGGAAGGGTCCTCCCCAACGGCCAGATTGCCGACGGCTCCACCGCACTGAAGGAGACCCTTCTGGCGGTTCAGGAGGTCTACGAGGCCAACTCGGGCCGGGCGGGTATCGCCTGTGCCATGAAAAATGCCGGAGTGGGCGTGGGCCTGCCCGACAAGGGCCGGTGCCGGCTGGCAGTGGAGCACGGCACGGTCAGGCTCTACTCCGCCGCCTCCGACATCGGCCAGGGCTGCTCTACCATTTTCCTCCAGATTCTGGCCCAGACCGCCGGTCTGCCCCTGGAAAAGCTGCAAAACATGGGCAGCAGCTCCGAAACAGCCCCCGACTCGGGTACCACCTCCGGTTCCCGGCAGACCCTCATCACCGGCGAAGCGGTGCGCATGGCCGCCGCTGACCTGAGGGCTGTTCTGGACCAGGCGGGAGGAGACCTGTCCGCCCTGGAGGGCCAGGAGTTTTTCGCAGAATTCTTCGATCCCACTGACAGGCTGGGCTCCGACAAGCCCAACCCCAAGAGCCATGTGGCTTACGGCTTTGCCACCCACGTGGTGGTGCTGGATGACGACGGCAGGGTGAAGGAGGTTTGGGCGGCCCACGACTCGGGCAAAGTGGTCAACCCCACCTCCATCCAGGGGCAGATTGAGGGGGGCGTCCTGATGGGTCTGGGCTATGCCCTCACCGAGGACTTTCCTCTGCAGGACTGTGTCCCCCAGGCCAGGTTCGCCACTCTGGGCCTGCTCCGGGCCGACCAGATTCCCGAAATTCACGCCATCTACGTGGACAAAGACACGCCCCTCCCCTTTGCCTATGGGGCCAAGGGCATCGGCGAGATTGCCACCATTCCCACGGCCCCTGCGGTCCAGGGAGCCTACTACGCCATGGACCATATCCTGCGCACAACTCTGCCCATGGAAAACACCTTTTATAAAAAGCCAAAACTGTAAAACAGCTCCCCGCCCTGCTCCGGTAGGGCGGGGAAATTTTGTTCTGACTGACAAAAAACAGCGGTCCAGCTTGGGCATTTTGCTGTTTTTAAAAGTTCGCTTATTTTTTTGCAGATAAATCTTGACAATCTCAAATCCCGTGATATGATAGGTGTATAAATAAAAGTTAGCATACCTGAAAAATTTTTAGGAGGTTTCAGCCGATGAACGATTCCATCAAATGGGTCCTGAACAAAATGCCGGCCAGTGATGACAGGCACCTGGGCATTATGTCTCTGGACAGCGTGGCCAAGGCCCAGGCCTTTCACCGTTCCTTCCCCCAGTACTCCGTCACCCCTCTGGCCCAGCTGGACGGCATGGCCGCCCGCCTGGGACTGGGCTCCCTGTGCGTGAAGGACGAGAGCTGGCGGTTTGGCCTCAACGCCTTCAAGGTGCTGGGCGGCTCCTTCGCCATGGCGCGGTACATCGCCGGAGAGCTGGGCAAGGATGTATCCGAGCTGAGTTACGACTACCTGACCAGCCCGGACCTGCGGAAGGACTTCGGCCAGGCCACCTTCTTCACCGCCACTGACGGCAACCACGGCCGCGGGGTGGCCTGGGCCGCCAACAAGCTGGGCCAAAAGGCTGTGGTCCACATGCCCAAGGGGACTACCCGCACCCGTTTTGACAACATTGCCAGCGAGGGCGCCCAGGTCACGATTGAGGAGGTCAATTACGACGACTGCGTCCGCATGGCCGCCGCCGAGGCCGCCCAGACAGAGCACGGCGTGGTGGTTCAGGACACCGCCTGGGAGGGCTATGAGGAAATCCCCTCCTGGATTATGCAGGGCTACGGCACCATGGCCAGCGAGGCGGCCCAGCAGCTGCGGCAGCAGGAGCTGGGCCGGCCCACCCATGTGCTAGTTCAGGCCGGTGTAGGCTCCCTGGCTGGGGCCGTTGTGGGCTATTTTGCCAACCTGTTTCCCACAGACCCGCCCAAGTTTATCGTGATGGAAGCCCAGGCGGCCGACTGCCTCTATCAGGGGGCCTCAGCCGGAGACGGTAGTCTTCGTGTGGTGGGCGGCGACCTTCAGACCATCATGGCAGGTCTGGCCTGCGGAGAGCCCAACACGATTTCCTGGGACATTCTGCGCAACCACACCGACGCTTTCGTCTCCTGTCCCGACTGGGTGAGCGCCAAGGGAATGCGGATGCTGGCCGCCCCCGTAAAGGGTGACCCGGCGGTATGCTCCGGCGAGTCCGGAGCCGTAGGCATGGGCGTCCTTTCCGCCATTATGGAGGATAACGCATATCAGGACCTGCGGGACGCCCTGGAGCTGGGAAAAAGCAGCCATGTGCTCATGTTCTCAACAGAGGGAGACACCGACCCGGATCGGTACTGCAGAATCGTTTGGGGTGGGGAGTACGCCGCAGAATAAACAAAACAGCGCGCCAGGGCCGTCACGCTCCACATCCGGGCGTGCAGGCCGGCAACCTGTATATCAATCAATAATATGGAGGATATCGACATGGATCGCGAAAAAATTCTTTCTGCCTCTGAAGGCTTCCGCCAGGATATGAGCGCCTTTCTGCGGGCGATGATCTCCCATCCCAGCGAGAGCTGCGAGGAGAAAGAGGTTGTGGCCTGCATCAAGGCCGAGATGGAAAAGCTGGGCTATGACAAAGTCGAGGTGGACGGCCTGGGCAATATCATCGGCTGGATGGGCAGCGGCGACAAAATCATCGCCATCGACTCTCACATTGACACCGTGGGTATCGGCAACCGGGACAACTGGACCGCCGACCCCTATAAGGGCTGGGAGGACGACGCCATCATCTATGGCCGGGGCGGCTCCGACCAGGAGGGGGGCATGGCCTCCGCCGTATACGGCGCCAGGATTATGAAGGACCTAGGACTCATCCCTGCCGGGTACCGGATCATGGTCGTCGGCTCCGTTCAGGAGGAGGACTGCGACGGTATGTGCTGGCAGTACATCGTCAACAAGTTCTTTCCCGCCAACGGCATTCAAAAGGAGCAGGTGGAGTTCGTCATCTCCACTGAACCCACTGACGGCGGCATCTACCGGGGCCACCGGGGCCGCATGGAGATCCGGGTGGATGTGAAGGGAGTCTCCTGCCACGGCTCCGCCCCTGAGCGTGGGGACAACGCCATCTATAAGATGGCCGACATCCTCCAGGACGTGCGTGCCCTCAACGAGAATCCCGCTGACGACACCGTGACGGTCAAGGGCCTGGTCAAGATGCTGGACCCCAAATTCAACCCGGAGCATTACGAGGACGCCCGCTTCCTGGGCCGGGGCACCTGCACCACCAGCCAGGTCTTCTACACCTCCCCCAGCCGCTGCGCTGTGGCCGACTCCTGCTCCATCTCCATCGAC
>JAAVYL010000143.1 GCA_022791075.1 Lawsonibacter sp.
ATCCGCATGCTGGAGGACCTGACCGGGGTGAACGCCCGGGAGATTCCCCTGGACGACCCGGACACCATGTCCCTCTTCTCCTCCTCCAAGGCCCTGGGCTATGAGAACGACAAAATCCTCGGTCCCACCGGGGGCACCGCCATTCCCGAGTTCGGCACCTCCTTCGTCCGGGGGATGCTGGAGGAGACCCAGCCCAACCAGTTTGATATTCTGGTGCGGCTGTCCGGCTTCTCCCACGGCACCGACGTGTGGCTGGGCAATGCCCGGGACCTGATTATCCAGCAGGGAATTCCCGTGGGCCAGGCCATTGGCTGCCGGGACGACATCATGCTCTTCCTTATCTCCAAGGGGATGCCCCCCAAGCGGTCCTTCAAGATCATGGAGGCGGTCCGGAAGGGGAGGGGACTGCCCGAGGGGGCGGAGGACGAGATGAAGGCCGCCGGGGTGCCCGACTGGTATATCGGCTCCTGCAAAAAAATTGCCTATCTCTTCCCCAAGGCCCACGCCGTGGCCTATGTGATGATGGCATTCCGCATCGCCTGGTTCAAGGTTCACCGCCCCCTGGCCTTCTACGCCGCCTACTTCTCCATCCGGGCCAAGGCCTTCGATGAGGCCTATATGTGCCGGGGGATGGATGTGTGCCAGAGGAAAATGCGGGAGATTGTGGCCAAGGACAAGGAGGCCACCGCCGTAGAGCAGGACATGCTCACCACACTGGAGGTGTGCTACGAGTTCTATCTCCGGGGCTTCCAGTTTGACCGAATGGACATCTATCAGTCAGAGGCCGTCCGCTTCACTGTGAACGAGGAGAGAGGCGCTCTGCGGCCCCCCTTTGTCTCAGTGGCCGGACTGGGGGAGACCGCCGCCATCTCCCTGGCGGAGCAGCGGGTGGGCAAACAGTTCATCTCCATTGAGGAGGTCTCCGCGGCCTGCCCCAAGGTGTCCAAGACCCATATCCAGCTGCTCAGAGACGCCGGGGCCTTTGGAGACCTGCCCGAAACCAGCCAGATGGATTTATTCTCCATGCTTGGGTAAGGACTGCCCCGTTAGGAGCGGAAAAACAAGATGGAACAGCGAAAGAGAGGATTGCCGTATGACAATCCTCTCTTTGCGCGTGATTTACTTTTCTGCCCGGTCAATCATTTTCTTCGTAACAGAATACATCAATCATCATCAATGCACCTGTGCGAAAAGCATATTCAAAGACGTTTGCAATCTCGATTGATTCAGCCTGACTCCGCAATTCCAGCAATTCCTCAAGCCTTGCGAATTCTTCGGGAGACAACAAATTTCGGAAATACCCCTCTATGCCGATAATTTTTTTGGAAATCTCTTTAAATTCGTGTGTACACACGCACGGGCGCTCCCACGGGTTGATTCTGCCATAATAGAGGTCGTTCAATATGGATTCCCTCATAGTACGTCCCCCTTGCCCATAATCAGTATTCGCCATGAGCTGCGGCCCGAAATGGAACGCAAACCGGAAGCGGTCAAGGTCCATCATGCCCGCGACTCTACTTCTCGCGAGGTACGCGTCCAGCAGCTCCTGCTGCTCATCCGTCATAGAAGCGGTGAGCATTTCCAGATTTTTTTCCACGTTTAAAACCGTCCTTTCCTTTTTTCCCGATATTGCTTGAAAGGAAAGCTGACGTATGGTATAATATTTACGTCGCTTTTGCCTTTGGGCAATAGTCGGCTGGGGGGAGTGGCGTGGTGCTGTGGTGAGTGTGCGCCACTTCCTTTATTTTTTCAGTTCGTCCTTTAACTTCCGAATCCCTCTCCTCACCGCTTCCATACGGGGAACCTTTTCTTGTTCACAATATTGTTCAAGAATTTCTTTGCATTCCTCATCGTATTTTACGGTCATATGGTAGGGCTTTGGATTGTCAGTAGGGCGTCCCATTTTCTTGTCCCCCAATGTTACCACCTCCTATTTAGGGACTCCTAAAGTATATAGTAAAGGAGTCCCAAAGTCAAGGGGATTTTTTGGGGGTGCTGCAGTTCAATACCCCGTGCCCCTGTGCCGCCTGTTGCATTCAAAGTATTTCTGTTCCTTGACGATACACCCCTTTTGGGTGTTTTGTCGTTTTTCAAGCAAAATCTGATCAAGAGAAAGGAAGGAAGGCGCATGAACTACCCCAGCGAGAAGATTTTGGCGGAGGGTGTGGACCGCTCTCCCCAGCGCAGTCTGTTCAAGGCCATGGGCTACACGGACCTGGAGCTGAAAAACCGGCCTCTGGTGGGCATTGTAAATTCCTGGAACACCATTTCCCCGGGGCACTATAACCTGCGGGAGCTGGGGGAGTTTGTGAAGAAGGGGATCTACGCCGGGGGCGGTACGGCTGTGGAATTTGGCGTGATTGCGCCCTGCGACGGCATCCCGGACGCCACGGAGGGGATGAAATATATTCTCCCAAGCCGGGAGATCATCTGCAGCTCCATTGAGGCCCAGGCCCGCACCACCATGCTGGACGCCCTGGTGCTGCTGGGCTCCTGTGACAAGGTGGTGCCCGCCATGCTCATGGCGGCGGCCCGGCTGAACCTGCCCGCCATCCTGGTGACGGGGGGCCCCATGCCCGGCGGGGTGGAGTTTGACGGGCGGAAGTCGGACCAGACCTCCATTGACGAGGCGCTGGGCATGTATCAGGTGGGCCGGGTGGACGCGGAAAAAATCTGCCAGCTGGAGGACCTGGCCTGTCCCGCCTGCGGCTCTTGTGCCTTTTACGGCACGGCCAACACCATGGGCTGCACAGCGGAGGCTCTGGGGCTGGCTCTGCCGGGGAGCGGACTGGTTCCGGCTACCTATGCCCAGCGCAGGCGGGTGGCCTTTCAGTCAGGCTATGCCGTCTGTGAGCTGGCCCGCAGGGGGATACGGGCCCGGGACATCATAACCCCCGCCGCCGTCCGCAATGCCATTCGGGTGGTGACCTCCACCAGCGGCTCCACCAATGCGGTGCTTCACCTCAGCGCCCTGGTCCACGAGGCGGAGCTGGACATGGATGTGATGGAGGAGTTTGACCGGATGTACAACGAGACCCCCCAGGTGGCCCGGGTAAACCCTGCGGCCAGGTGGGATATGGAGGACTTTTACCAGGCCGGGGGGATTCCCCGGGTGATGGAGCGGCTGCGGCCCCTACTGGACGTCTCGGTGATGACCTGTACCGGAAAGACGCTGGGGGAGAATCTGGAGGAGTATCGGTTCCAATATCCGGAAAACCGGGAGATTATCCGCACCCTGGAGGAGCCTTTTGCCCCCAAGGGCGGGATTGCCGTGCTCCGGGGGACGCTGGCCCCTCGGACGGGGGTGACCAAGCCGGGGGCCTTCGACCCCTCCCTGTACCGGTTTCAGGGCCGGGCTCGGGTATTCGACGGGGAGGAGGCTGCGGATCAGGCCATTCTGGCCGGGGAGATCAAGCCCGGCGACGTGCTGGTCATCCGCTATGAGGGCCCCCGGGGCGGACCCGGTATGCGGGAGATGTATAAGGCCATGAAGCTGCTGTACGGCATGGGGTTGGGGAAGAGCACAGCAGTGGTGACCGACGGGCGGTTCTCGGGCACAAACAACGGCTGCTTTGTGGGTCACATCTCCCCGGAAGCCGCCGAGGGCGGACCCATCGCCCTGGTGGAGGACGGAGACGAAATTTTCATTGATGTGGAGGCCGGCCGGCTGGACCTGCTGGTGTCTCCAGAGGAGCTGGAGCGCCGGAGGGCCGGCTGGAAGATGCCTGTCCGCCCGGAGATACCCAGAGGCTGGCTGCGGCTGTATGCGGCTGCGGCCACCTCGGCGGACCGGGGCGCGGTGATGGAGCTGTAAAAATTGCAGGGACTGCCATTTTGACCGGTGGCGGCCCCGGTAGCTTTGACCAGGCTTGGGGTCTGGGAAAAGTGGACTCCTTGGCGCCTCCCTGCCCAGATAAGCAGTACGGTGGGAATGTAAAGAGTTTTAAAAATTTTAAGAAAATAACTCTTGACTGTCGGCAGGGAAGTGGGTAAAGTAGATAGGTAAAAATAGGGTATTGATTTGGAGGTGGATCCCAATGGCATATAGGGGAAGACGGGCAGGAGGACACTCCCGGCGGGGGGGCGACGAGGCGCTGGCCCAGACACTGGCCCGGGTATTGCTGTTCCCCGCCCTGCTGATTTATCTGGAGCTGGTGCTCCACATCTGCAAGAAGACGAATCTGGCCTACGCTCCCATCTATCTGGTCTTTTCACTGGCGGCGGGGCTGTTCATCTCCGTGCTGGCCCTGCCTTGGCGGCGGCTGGCCAACAGCATCACGGCCAAGGTGCTGGCGGTGTTTCTCTGCGTGCTTTTTGGGGCGGAGTATGTTGCCAAGACCATCCTTCAGTCCTACTACGGTCCCAGTGCGCTGGAGACGGCGGCGAACAATAAGCTGTCCAACTACTCCGATGTAATCATCTCCACAGTGATTCGCTCGCTTCCGGTTCTCCTGCTGATGCTTTTGCCCGCCATTTTGCTGTGCATCTTTGGAGACCGGCTGCTGGGCTTTGAGCGGCTGGATGTCCGCTTTGCCGGGCTGGTGCTGGGGGCCTGTGTGGTGTTCCATATTCTGGGACTGGGGACAACCCACCTGCCCTGGAAGGGGGACCTGACCCCTGCCATGCTCTACAAGACGGATACCAACATAGATGACCAGGTGGAGCAGCTTGGCCTTTTTACTATGCTCCGGCTGGACGCGAAGCACATGATCTTCCCGCCCAAAAACGACATGGACGCCGATTTCAGTGGCATCGGCGGTCTGAATCCGGGCGGCGGCTCTGACTCCTCCGGCAGCGGGGAACCCGGAGGCAGCACCTCGGAGCCCGTTCCCGGTCCTGTGGTGGATACCTCTCCCAATGTGATGGACGTTGACCTGGCCGCCCTGGCGGCAAGCACCGGCAATAAGGATATTAAATGGCTGGCGGAGTATTTCAACAGCGTGTCCCCCACCAAGAAGAACGAGTACACCGGCATGTTCCAGGACTACAACGTCATTGAACTGGTGCTGGAGGGCTTCTCCGGCTATGCCATTGACCCGGAGCTCACCCCCACCCTCTACAAGCTGACCCACGAGGGCTTCGTGTTTAACAATTACTACACCGCCCTCCACTACACCAGCACCTCCAACGGGGAATGCCAGACCCTGCTGGGCCTCTACCCCAAGAACGGCAACCCCATCACCATGAAGCGTACCGGTCAGGTGACGTTCAAGGAGAACGGCCAGACCACGGGCTTTAATGCCTACTTCACCCTGCCTCAGCAGCTCAAGCGGGCGGGCTACAACGTGCTGGGCTATCACGCCAACGGCGATATGTACGGCCGCATGGCCTCCCATACCAACCTGGGCTACGATTGGCACCAGTTTGGCGATGGCTTTGAGGGCTTGGATGTGAGTGATTCCGGCAAGCTCCTGTGGCCCCAGAAAGACACCGTGATGATAAACGCCAGCATTGATGACTATATTAACAGTGATACTCCCTTCCATGTCTACTATCTGACCATCAGCGGCCATATGCCCTACTCAGACAACCGGGTCGTGGCCCCTTACCGGGAAATTGTCCGGGCCCTGCCCTACAGCGAGACCACCCAGAACTATATGGCCACCTGCATAGAGGTGGACCGGGCTCTGGAGCTGCTTCTGCAAAAGCTGGAGGCGGCGGGCAAGCTGGACAAGACGCTGATTGTGGCCACCGGCGACCACATCCCCTACTTCGATGTGGCCAGCCTGGAGGAGCTGGCGGGGCAGAGATTCGGCAGCTCTAAGGATATGGAGGGTCTGCGCGAAAACAATATCAACTTCGACGTCTACAAAAACTCCCTTATCCTTTGGTCGGCCTCCATGACCGAGCCGGTTATTGTGGATAAGCCCTGCTGCCAGGTGGACATTCTGCCCACGGTCTCCAACCTGCTGGGGCTGGAGTACGACTCCCGGATGCTGGCGGGCAGCGACATTCTGTCCGACAGCGAGGGGCTGGTAATCTTTACCTCCACATGCTGGATGACCGACCGGGGCTTCTATAACCGGTATACCAAGGAATTCACCCCCGCGGAGGGGGTCACCATGACGGCGGAGGAACAGGAGAACTATGTCTCCGCCATGAAAAAGCTGGTGAGCTATAAGCTGGGCAGTACCGAGCTGATTGTGGAAAATAACTTCTATGGAGCGGCGTTTGGAGGATAGGAGACGGGACTGCCGGGAGCGTCCGGAGTAGAGCCGTCTAACCCGTCAAGCGAAAGCGAACCCGCCGAAGGTCTTGTTAAAGACCTTCGGCGGGTTTTAAACTGGCGGAAAACACTGCCGGTGCAGGACAGAGAGGAGCACCGCTGACGAAGTCCCCCTGCGGAGCGGGGAGGGTGCGCCCGCTCAGGACAAACTTTTGTTGGGCGGGTAGCCCACATACTTTTTATAGACCTTGTTGAAATACTTATAGTCGGAGAAGCCGACCATCTCTGCGATTTCATACAGCTTCAGCGTCCCCTGCTTCTGCAGCTCCACGGCCCGGCTGATCCGATAGTGGTTCAGGAAGTCGTGGAATGTATACCCCACCTCCGCCTTAAACTTTGCGTTCAGGTGGGTGCAGGAGATATTCAGCCTTTGACTCAGGTCGGTGATGGAGATCCGCTCGGCATAGTGCTCCTGGATATATTGCAGCATCTCTGCGGCGTAGCGGTTGGTCACTGTTTTGGGGTCGATCTCGGGGACCAGGGATGGACTGGACTGGGGCTGGCTCTTCTGCTGGCGTCTGGCCACGATCTTTTGAATACACCGCTGAAGATCGTTGAAATCCACGGGCTTGAGGAGATACTCCGCCACCCCAAGGCGGATGGCCTGCCGGGCGTAGTCAAACTCGCTGTAGCCCGAGACCACAATGGCGTCAAACTGGCAGAGCTCCAGCCCCCGCTTCAGCATCTCCAGTCCGTCCATGTCCTGCATCCGCACATCCGTGATCACTACGTCCGGGTGCAGCGCCTCGATTTTTGCCAGTCCCTCCTCCCCGCTGCGGGCTTCGTCCGCCACAACGCAGCCTGCGGCGGTCCAGTCCATCTGAAAGCGGAGCCCCCGCCGGATCAGGTCCTCGTCCTCCACCAGCAGCACCTTGAGCATGATTCACTCCTCCATTTCATAGGGCATGGTCAGGGTGACGCAGGTACCCTGACCGGGGGCGCTGTCGATGGACAGACCGTACTGGGGTCCATAGAGCAGAGCGGTCACCTTTTGAACGTTATACAGGCCGATGTGCCGGACAATGCCGCTGTCCAGCTCCAGGGAGAAGCTCTCTCGAATGGCCTCCAGCCGCCCGGGAGAGATACCTGCGCCGTTGTCCTGAACGGTGAAGCGCAGATCGTCCCCAACCCGCTCCGCCGCCACCAGGATTTCCAGAGTCTGGTCCTGAACAAAGCCGTGCTTGATGCTGTTTTCAATAATCGGCTGGAGCAGCAGCTTCGGCACCTGGCACTCCAGCAGCTCATCCGGGATATTCAGCTCGAAGTGCAGCGCGTTGTTATACCGGATCTTTTGGAGGAGGAGGTAGTCGTTAATGTATTCCACGTCAGTCTCCAGCGCCACCTTGGTTTGGCCGTAGTTGATGCTGTACCGCATCAGGTTGGCGAAGGACAGGAGCATTTCAGAGGCGGTCTCCGGGTCCTCCCCGATCTGATAGCGCACGGTCTCCATCACGTTGAAGACGAAGTGAGGGTTAAACTGTTCCTCCAGATGCCGGACCTCCATCCGGCGGCGGCGGTCCAGCAGCTGGTTGTTGTTCCGCACCAGCTGCCGGAACTGGCTGTAGAGGTCCTGAAATTCCTTGGAGCATTGGGGGGAGAGCTCATACCCCATATCTCCGTGGTCCAGGGCGGCCACAGCCCGGGTCAGCTCCTCCATCTCCCCGGCGTTGCGCCGGGCGAAGGTCCTGGTCAGAATGATAATGATGACAAAGAGCAGCACAAAGAGCACGGAAAAGAGGAAGAGACTGTATCCAAGGGTCTTGACCTGGAACTCCAGAGAGGTCAGCGTATAGACCTGAATATGCTGGGGGGTGATGGTCCGGGCGCTGATATAGTGATAATTCCCGTCCAAGAGGGAAATGCCCTCCCGCTCCACACGCAGCGAGTATTTCCCTGAGGGCAACTTATCCTCGGGGTCTGCCCTCAGCTCCAGGGTGGTATAGATGATATTGTCGTAGGCGTCGGTGATGAGGACGTCCTGAGACAGTCCGCGCAGGTAGCTGGCAAAGCTCTCGCTGCGCAGGTTGAAGAAGAGATAGCCCGCCGTCTCTCCATCTGCGCCAGGCACTGTCCGGCAGAAGGAGTAGCAGCACGCCTGGTCGCTGGTGACGGGGGCGGTGCATACAAAGCACAGCATCTGCTCCGGCGCCTTGTCCAGCCGGGAGACGGCGCTTCGGATAAAAGTGGAGCCGGCAAAAATGGTCTGGTTGCGCTGGTTGAAGCTGGAGCAGATAATCCTCCCCTCCACGTCTGTCAGGCAAAAATAGGGGCGGAAGGTTTGAGAGTTTGAAAAGCTGTACAGGGCGCTACTGGCTGCGGCACGCTGGCTGGGTTCGGCGCCCTCCAGCGTGGTTCTGATGGCCGGAAGCCGGACCAGAGTCTCCATCTCCTCCTCAAAGGCCGTGTACTGCTCCGCAAGGGCGTCAGACAGGACGCGGTTGCTGTTCCGGTTGGCCCGCACCACAACCGAGGAGAAGTTCAGCAGAAACCCGCCCAGGTAGAGCAGCAGGATAATACCCAGAAGAAGAAAGATATAGCGGACAAAGGACCTGCGCAGCTGATCCTGAAATTTGACCCGGGCCACATCTCACGCCTCCTGTCCCAACCTGAACCGGGCATTGCAGAGAGATTTGTCAAAGGGGAATTTTGTAACTTCTCCCATGGCTTATATATCCCGGTATGTTCTTTGTGTAAAGTATAGCATGAATCCCGGCAGGATTCAACCTGTGCCGGGGAAGGCCAGAAGGGCCGCCCGATGGACAGCCCTCCTGAACTGGTCTGAGCCTACACGCTGACGTCTTTCCCGCCCGAGACCTTGAAAAAGATCAGCAGGGAGATGATGGAGGTGAGGGTCAGGATGGTGGAGTAAGCGGCGGCGTTGCCAAAGTTGCTCCGGATAACCTCGGAGTAGATGGCTACTGTCAGGGTTTTTGTGCTGCTGTTGTGGAGGATTACCGAGGAGCTCAGCTCACTGATGAGGGTAATCCAGCTCATGATGGCCCCTGAGAGCACACCGGGCAGCATCATGGGAACGGTAATCTTGAGGAAGGTCTTGACCTGCCCCGCTCCCAGACTGATAGAGGCCTCCTCAATGCTGGGGCTGATCTGCCCGATGATGGCTGTGCTGGAGCGGATGGTGTATGGCATACGGCGGATGGACAGGGAGATGATCATCACCAGGGCGGTGCCACCCAGATAGAAGGGGGCGCCGTTAAAGGCGTAGATGAAGGAAATACCCAGAACCGAGCCAGGGATGATATAGGGGAACATGGTCAGTACATCCAGAATGCCTGTGAGGGTGCTGCGTTTGCGCACGCTCAGGTAGGAGATCAGGATGCCGCAGACCACCACCACCACAATGGCCTCCAGGCCGAAGAGGTAGGTGTTCTTGATGGCCATCAGATTGCCCTTGGAGAAGATGTTCCGGTAGTTGTCCAGGGTGAACTCTCCGGTAAACAGAGAGCCGTTGATGGTGCCGATGAAGGAGGTGACGATGACGGTGAGCTGGGGCAGAGCGGCCACGAGGGTGACCAGGTAGACCACCAGATAGGCGGTCACCCTCCGCCAGCCGGAGGCTTTCTGGGCCTCCATAGGCTTGAGGGCGGTCATGGAGTAAGTAAACCGCCGGCCCAGGAACTTCTGGATGAAGAAGAACATCAGGGCGATGATGATGACGATGATGCACATGGTGGCGGCGAAGCCGTCATTGGTGCCCACCTCGCCCATGAATTGGGTGTAGAGCATCTGGGGGAAGGTGCGGTAGCCCTCGCCCATAATCATGGGGGTACCGAAGTCGGAGAACACCCGCATGAACACCAGCAGCATACCTGCCAGCAGGGAGGGCATCACCAGCGGGAAGATCACCTTGGTCACCCGCTGAAACGCGTTGCAGCCCAGGCTCTCCGCCGCCTCATTCAGGGAGTTGTCCAGGTTCTTCATGGCCCCAGAGACATACATGTAAATCAGCGGGAAGGACTGGAGAGAGAATACCAGCACAATCCCGGCAAAGCCATAGATGCCCCGGAACTTGATGCCCAGCAGGGCGTTGATGATCCGGGTGATAAAGCCGTTCCGGCCCAGCAGCTGGATCCAGGCGTAGGCCCCGATGAAGGGGGGAGAGAGGTAGGAAATGACAATCAGAATGTTCAGAAACTCAGAGCCCGGGATCTTGACGCTCCGCAGCAGGTAGGCCATGGGCACGCCGATGAGGCAGGACACCAGGGTGGAGATCACCGTCACCTGAAAGCTGTTGACCAGGGCGCTCCAGTAGTATTTTTTGGTGAAAAATTTTACAAAGTAGCTCAGGTCGATGCCGTCTCCGGTGAGGAGGCTTTTCACGATCAGCATTCCAATGGGGAAGATGACAAAGAGCAGAAAGCAGGCCAGCAGAATCAGAGTGAGCACCGTCCAGAGGTTAAACTTTTTTTCTCCTGCGTACCTCATCGCGATTCCTCCCGAATAATCAGGGGGGCGCTGCCGTCGGCGGTAAAGACGTTGATCTTTTTCTCCTTGACGGTGAGCCGCACCTGGGTCCCGTTGGGAATGATCTCCCAGATCTCGTCGGAGTGCTGGATGGCTTCCACCTCCTGGCCGCTGGGCAGAGTGAGGAAGTAGTGGGTGGCGGTGCCAAGAAACACGCTGCTCTGGATGGTGGCCGGGATGCCCGCGCCCGCGCCGGTCTCCATGAGGAACTCCTCGGGCCGGACTGCCACCATGACCTCCTGCCCGTCGGCCGCGGAGGGCTCCAGGAAGGGGATGGCCGCCTCATAGCCGCCGTCCTCCGAAAAGCACAGGACAGCGTCCGCTCCGGTCCGCCTCACCTTGGCGGTGAGGAAGTTGGACAGACCGATGAAGTTGGAGACGAATTGGTTGCTGGGCCGCTGGTACACCCGGGAGGGGGTGTCGATCTGCTGGATGACGCCGTTGTTCATAACGGCCAGCCGGTCGGACACCGCCAGGGCCTCCTCCTGGTCGTGGGTGACGTAGATGGTGGTGATGCCGATCTGCTGCTGGATGCGGCGGATGGCGTTGCGCATCTCCACCCGCAGCTTGGCGTCCAGGTTGGACAGGGGCTCGTCCATAAGCAGTACCTGGGGCTCGATGACAATGGCCCGGGCCAGGGCCACCCGCTGCTG
>JAAVYL010000144.1 GCA_022791075.1 Lawsonibacter sp.
AGGTGGAGATGAAGGAGAAGAAGCTGCGCATTGAGGACGCCCTGAACGCCACCCGCGCCGCTGTGGAGGAGGGCATTGTGGCCGGCGGCGGCACCGCCTACCTCAATGCGATTCCCGCCGTGGAGAAGCTGCTGGCTGAGACCGAGGGCGACGAGAAGACCGGCGTTCAGATCATCGCCCGGGCTCTCGCCGCTCCCGTAAAGCAGATTGCCGCCAACGCCGGCATCGACGGCGCTGTGGTCCTGGCCAAGATCCAGGAGTCCGGTAAGGTGGGCTATGGCTTCGACGCCTACAAGGAGGAGTACTGCGACATGATCCCCGCCGGGATTGTGGACCCCACTAAGGTCACCCGCTCCGCCCTGGAGAACGCCGCTTCCATCGCCTCCGTCCTGCTGACCACTGAGTCCCTGGTGGCCGACAAGCCCCAGCCCCCCGCTCCTCCCGCCGCCCCTGCCCCTGACATGGGTATGTATTAAAGAATTTGGACATCCGGAATTCAATTCCGGATGTCCTTTTTATAAAATAATTTATATGTTGACTTTCCCACTGGGATTTGGTATGATGAATCCATAATTAAGCAGTTGCTTGACGAGGTGTTCGTAAGTTATCCCTTTTGCACAGCGGTTTTCCGCGGCAAGAAAGGTAGCTTATCGAATACCTTTTTGTTTTATCCGAGCAGAAAGGAGGCAGAAATGGGAAGGAATATGACACAGGGGAGCATTGCCAGGGCGCTGGTATTGTTTACTGTCCCACTGGTGCTCAGCGGGATGCTCCAGCAGATTTTCAACTGGGTGGACGCATTTATTGTCGGCAATGTGGAGGGAGAACTGGCTCTGGCCGGAATCGGAGCGGTCACCTCCACCTGCAACCTGTTCATCACGGTGATTGTGGGCTTCACCTCCGGCCTGTCTGTCCTGTCCGCCCAGCAGTATGGCCGGGGTGAGGCAGGAGAGCTGAAGCAGTCCCTGGCCGCTTTCAGTCTGCTCCTCAGCTTTGTGTTTTTGATCACTGCCGCCCTGGGTATGGCCTTTACCTCAGGCATCCTCACCTTAATGGACACACCGGCAAACATCTTTGATGTGTCCAGGAGCTACCTGAGCATCATGTTCGCCGGACTGCCCTTTCTGGCCGTATACAACACCTATTCCGCCATTCTGCGGGGACTGGGCGACAGCCGCGCTCCCTTTTTGTCCGTCTTGGTCTGTTCCCTGTTCAACGCGGGGCTGGATGTGCTGTTCGTTGTGGTTTTCCGCTGGGGAGCGGCGGGAGCGGCCGGCGCTACGGTCATTTCTCAGGCCGCTATGACGATTTTTATCGTGTACTACACCGCTGTAAAGTATCCCTTTCTGCGGTACCGCCTCAGCCGTGAGTCGCTGAGCAGGGGCGCTTTGGCCAGGGGCAGCCATTTCGGCCTTCCGCCAGCTATTCAGTCCGGAACCGTCTCCTTTGGCAATATGCTCCTCCAGCGGTTCATGAACGGTTTTGGAGATCATACGGTTGCCGCCATTACCACCGCCTATCGGGTGGACTCCCTGCTGATCCTGCCCATTATCAATTTCGGCTCCGGGGTGGCTACAGTGGTGGCCCAAAATATAGGCGCACAAAACCCCGAGCGGGCCAGAAAGGCGCTGAAAACCGGAGCGGTGATGATTGCGGGGGTGTCGCTGTGTCTGACCCTTTTCATTCTTCTGGCCGGGGAATTCCTGATTGCCATGTTTGGCCTGACGCCGGAGTCGGTGTCTATCGGCAAGACCTTTTTCCGCACCATTGCCAGCTGCTACATTTTCTACGGGCTGGCTATGGCAGTGCGGGGATATCTGGAAGGACTGGGGGATATGACCTTCTCCGGCGCGGCAGGGATCGCCTCGCTGGTTGTGCGCATCCTGTTCTCCTACGCTTTCTCTGAACCCTTCGGCCGGATGGTTATCGCCTACGCCGAGGCCGTTTCCTGGCTCACACTGTTGGGCATTTACCTGGCCCGCTACACCTGGAAGAGCCGGAAGACCGCAAAATAGGAGGGTCTGCCGCTGGAAGAAAAAACTTGTAATTTTAACCCGCAGCAGATATAATGGGTGTTGTATAGATTTTAGCCAATTAGTTTCATGCTGTAACTGTACAATATTGAACTTTAAGGAGTGATTGCAATGCTGTCAAAGCGATACACAGACATGCTCTCGGAAAAGGACATCATCTTTGAAATTGCCGGCTACGGCCGGCAGCGGTCCCAGGAGATTGGGGCGGGCAATGTCTTTGACTTCAGTCTGGGCAACCCCTCTGTGGACGCGCCTGCCAGTGTTAACCAGGCCATCTGCAGCATTCTGACCCAGCGTCCTGCCCTGGAGGTCCACGGCTATGGCCCCGGCCTCGGTATTATGGCGGTGCGTCAGGCTGTGGCGCAGTCTTTGAACCGCCGGTTCTCCATGAACTACGGACCGGAGCACATCTTTATGACCTCCGGTGCGGCAAGTGCGCTTGCCCATGCTTTCCGGGCCGTAACTCAACCGGGGGACGAGCTGATAATTTTTGCCCCCTATTTCTCCGAATACAAGCCCTATTCCGCAGGGGCCGGCTTGACCACCCGCATCGTCCCCGCCGACGTCTCCGCCTTCCAAATTGACTTTGAGGCGCTGGAGTCCCTGCTGAATCCCAAGGTGACGGCGGTGCTGGTCAACTCACCCAACAACCCCTCCGGCGCTGTGCTGTCCACCCCCACGCTGAAACGACTGGCCGCCCTGCTGGAGGAACGGCAGAAGGCCTACGGTCACCCCATCTACCTCATCTCTGACGAGCCCTATCGGGAGATCCTGTTCCAGGGAACCGACTGCCCCTACACCGCCTCCCTCTATGCCAACACACTCACCTGCTACTCCTTCTCCAAGTCCCTCTCTCTGCCCGGCGAGCGCATCGGTTACCTGGCGGTCAACCCGGCAGCGGAGGAGGCCACCCGGATTGTAGAGGTCTGTTCCCAGATCTCCCGGACCATAGGCCACAACGGCGCCACCACCCTGATGCAGCTCACCGTGGGCGCCTGCATCGACCAGACCAGTGATCTGGCCGTCTACCAGCGCAACAAGGACCGGCTGTATCAGGCCCTGCTGGAGTACGGCTACTCCTGCGTGGAGCCGGGAGGAACCTTCTACCTCTTCCCCCGCAGTCTGGAACCTGATGCCTACGCCTTCTGCAAGAAGGCCCAGCAACTGGACCTGCTCTTCGTGCCCGGCGACGTTTTTGGCTGTCCCGGCCATTTCCGCATCGCCTACTGCGTCCCGGAGGAAAAGGTCATCCGCGCACTGCCCCGGCTGAAGGAGCTGGCGGAGCTGTACCGCTGAAGCCTGTCCCTCATCAAAGCAAAGGACCTGGATTCTCAGCCAGAGAATCCAGGTCCTTTTATACTCATCTTTTTTTGCTGAAGATACGCTCCAGAATATCCCAGTCATCATCATTGACAGCGGGCTTCGGCCCCTCCGGAACCGGGGCCGGCGCAGGCTCCTCAGCCGCCTGCACAGGAGCGGCAGGGGCCGGTCCGGCAGGAGCAGGGGCGGGGGCCGGCGCAGAGGCCTCGGCCTCCGGCTGCTCCGGCGGGAAGATGGGGGCGGACTCCGCATCCTGAATGTGGGGGAAGGGGATGGACTGGTTTTCGTCAAAGCCAGTGGCAATAACAGTGACCTTGATCTCATCCTCCAGAGACTCATCGAAGGTAGCGCCGAAAATAATGTTTGCCTCTGGATTAGCGGCCTCCTGCACCAGATTGGCGGCGGTCTCCACCTCCTCCAGGCCGATGTCCACGGAGCCGGTAACATTGATCAGCACGCCCCGGGCCCCGTTGATAGAGGTCTCCAGCAGGGGGCTGGAAATGGCCATCTTGGCCGCATCCTCCGCCTTGTTCTTGCCCGCGGCCCGGCCGACGCCCATGTGGGCCCGGCCCGCATCCTTCATTACCGCGGTAACATCGGCAAAGTCCAGATTGATAAAGCCAGTGTTCTTAATCAGGTCGGAGATGGACTGCACAGCCTGCTGCAGCACATCGTCGGCAATCTCGAACGCATTGACCATGGTAATCTTCTGGTCTGTAGCCAGCTTCAGCCGCTCGTTGGGAATGATGACCAGGGAGTCCACCCGGTTGCGCAGCTCCGTAATGCCCGCCTCAGCCTGACGCATACGGCGCATCCCCTCAAACCTGAAGGGCTTGGTAACCACGCCCACGGTGAGAATCCCCAGCTCCTTGGCAATATCCGCCACAATGGGGGCCGCGCCGGTGCCGGTGCCGCCGCCCATGCCAGCGGTAATAAACACCATATCGGCATCCTCCAGAGCCTTGGTAATCTGGTTGCGGTTCTCCTCTGCGGACTTGCGGCCAATCTCCGGGTCAGAGCCGGCGCCCTGTCCGTTGGTCAGCTTCTCGCCAATTTGAATCTTGTTGGTGGCACTGGAGACTGTCAGCGCCTGCTTGTCAGTATTGACCGCAATGAAATCCACACCCTTGGTCCCCGTTTTCACCATACGGTTGACCACATTATTGCCGCCGCCGCCAACACCAATCACCTTGATATTGACAACGCTGTCGGGACCCATATCTAATCCGAACGCCATTATGTTTCCTCCTATGTAAAAGTGGGGTCCCGCAAGCAAGCGGTTGTGGGGTGGCCCCAGTAAGCAGGCAAGATTTTGTTATATTGTATCGCAGTTTTTTCCATTGGTCAAGAGGAAATCACATATCCGACCAAAGTTTCCAAAAATTACATAAAAAATGCCATCATTTTTCTGCGGAATAAACCGCCTCAAATCCCTCCTGGGTAAGGTCGATGGAGCCTCTTGCATCCGGGCCGTCCTGGGCCTCCCTATTTTCCCGGACCGCCTTCATCACCCGCAGGCTATAGTCAAAATTTCCGTCCAGCTTTATCTTCACATTGAAGCGGTCTGCATACCGAAGGGTCAGCTGGGTGGCGTCCAGGTGGACGGAGGACACCTCGGTGCTCAGCTCCGCCGCCTCCAACGCCTCCAGCAGCCTGATCAGCGCCTCCAGTCTGGTCTCCTCCGACTCAGGCACCTTCAGCCTGCTGCCCGCCTCCGGAGCTATCGAGGTCAGACCGGAGACCAGGATGGCGCTACTGTCCGGAGGGGCGGGTTCCAGCAGCTTGGCCTCGATGTTGATCAGCCAGGGCTCCTGAGCCACAGGGACGGGCTCCGGAGGCTGAGAGCCGGAATCTGCGCCCTCTTCTCCCGCCCCGGACCGGACGGCGGCCGCCTGCTCCGGCTCCGGAACAGCAATCCGGGCCACTGCCTCCCACTCCGTCACGGTAATCAGAATGGCGCTGGGCGGAGCGCGGTTAATGCTCAGCTTCCCAATGTAGGGCAGGCTAGTGCGGATGCTCCGGCCAATGCGCACCTTGTTCAGCCCATACAGGTTATCCCCAAGTTGGATGCCGGAGGCGGCGATAATTTCCTCCTGGCTGTACCGCTGGTTTCCGCTCACGGTCACCGATTCCACCCGGAAAAACACCGTAGCCCCTACAGTCAGCGCAACCCCTACGGCCAGAACGCAAAGCAGCTTGAACAGCGGTCCAAACCGGCCCCTGTTTCTCCTGTGTGTTCTGCTGCGGCTGCTGCGTCTTGACATTGTCTGCTCCCTATTCCTTGGTATTTCTGCGCCGTCTCCCGGCAAAGTCCACAGGACGGCCTTGAAATTACGGAACCTCCTGTATCTCCGCCCCCAACGCTCTCAGGCTTTTGTCCAGCGTCTGATAGCCCCGGCGGATATGGTTCAGCTGGTGAATCTGGGTGGTTCCTTCGGCTCCCAGAGCGGCCACCACCAGAGCGGCCCCGCCCCGCAGGTCTGTGGAACGGACAGCGGCTCCGTGGAGCCGGCCCGCGCCGGTCACCATAGCGGCCCGGCCGGCAACCTGAATGTTTGCGCCCATGCGGCGCAGCTCATCCACATGCCGGTACCGGCTGTCGAAAATGTTCTCTACAAAGAGGGTAGCCCCCTCGCCCCCCGCCAGGGCGGCCATCAAGATCGCCTGGGCGTCTGTGGGAAAACCCGGATACGGGGCTGTA
The DNA here is from genome assembly GCA_022791075.1 of Lawsonibacter sp. Classification (GTDB taxonomy): domain Bacteria; phylum Bacillota; class Clostridia; order Oscillospirales; family Oscillospiraceae; genus Lawsonibacter. Next base: position 6,055 of record JAAVYL010000144.1, read on the forward strand.
CGCACCGGGTCAATGCCCCGCAGAGGCCCGGTGCTGGTCAAAACGGCCCGGTCCAGCTCTGTATGTATCACACAGCCCGCCTCCTCCAGACAGCTGAGCACGGCGGTCAGGGTATCCGGCGCAAATCCGGTCACCTCCACCTCTCCTCCCGCGGCTGCCGCCCCGCACAGGTATGTGGCCGCCGCGATGCGGTCGCCCATCACCCGGTACCGGGCTGGATGGAGCTGTGTCCCACCCTGAATTGTAACCGTCGAGGTGCCCGCACCGCTGATCGGAACCCCCAGACAGCGCAGAAACTCCTGAAGGTCCACAATCTCCGGCTCCCGGGCAGCCCCCACAATGGTGGTCAGACCGGGACATCTGCAGGCGGCCAGCATCACGTTCTCCGTCGCTCCCACGCTGGGAATGGACAGGCACAGCTTCCGGCCCTGGAGGCCCCCTCGCCTGCACTCACAGCACAGGGCCCCCTGTTCCTCTGTAATGCCGGCCCCCAGGGCCCGCAGGGCGGCCAGGTGCAGGTCAATGGGGCGGGGACCCAGCTCACAGCCCCCGGGGTAGGACAGCTCCGCCTTCCCCAGCCGGGCCAGCAGAGCGCCCAGAAAGATGACCGAGGAGCGCATCTCCCGCATCAGGTGCTCCGGAATATCCCAGCGGTAAAGGGTGGACGCGTCCACAGCAACGGTGTCCCCCTCCCGATCCACCCGGCAGCCCAGCAGACGCAGAATATCCAGCGTGGCGGACACATCGGAAAGCTCAGGACAGTTTTCGATCACACTCTGCCCGGGAGCCAGCAGACAGGCCGCCAGAATGGGCAGAACGCTGTTTTTCGCTCCATGAATGGCTACAGAGCCAAAGAGAGCTCTTCCGCCCTGAATTTCATAATAACTCATGGGATAGCCTCCAAATCCTTTGGATTTGAGCTATCCTATGCAAAATGGCGGTGTGCTGTGCGCCGGGGCGGCCTCAGGGTCTCCCCCGGCAGATTTTACCGCATAATCTCCCGCAGGGTCTCATAGATTTTCTCCCCCGCATTGGGAACGGCCATGGCCTGGAGAGCTTTGACCATATTTTCCCGTCGGTCCCGCTCCCGGAGGAGGAGGGCCGCCTCATCATAGAGGGTATTTTCCACACAGTCGGCCTCCCGAATCAGAACCGCGGCCCCCTGGCTGGACAGGACCCGGGCATTTTTCTCCTGGTGGTTGGCGGTAACATTGGGGGAGGGCACCAATACGGCGGGCTTTGCAATGGCGGTGAGCTCCGAGATGGTAGAGGCTCCCGCCCGGCACAGGACCAGGTCGGCTGCCGCCATAACCAGGGGCATATCATAGATGTACTCCCGCACCTCCACGCCGTTGTCCCCCAGCTTCAGGCCCCGGCGCAGCAGCTCCTCCCGCATCCAGGGATAGTCCCGGCCAGCGCCGTGAATGTGCCGCCAGGGGGCGCCCTCATAGCACTCCTTGGCCACAAAGTCCACCATCTTCTGATTCATCACCTCGGCCCCCAGCGAGCCCCAGTAGGACAGCAGCAGGGGCCGGTCATCGGTAAAGCCCAGCTCCTTTCGGGCCTCCTGCCGGCTGCGCTTGAAAAAGTCCCCCCGGACAGGCGTTCCGGTGACCACCACCTTGTCCGGCTGCTCGTAGTGCTCCCGGCTCTCCTCAAAGCCCACCATCACCCGGTCCACCACCTTGGACAGCGCCTTGGTGGTCAGGCCGGGCACGGCGTTGGACTCGTGGACGGCGGTGGGAATCCTCCGCCGGGCAGCCTCGTTGACCACAGGGAAGGAGGCGTAGCC
>JAAVYL010000145.1 GCA_022791075.1 Lawsonibacter sp.
AAAACCTGCACGAATGGCAGGTGGGTCGCCTCCACGACGTTTTTCTGCTTCCAACGTCCAGCTGACCTCATAAGGGGGCCGGGAGGCCTGCAAGCCGCGCCGTGAGGTGGGCGTCCCGTTTTAAAAATGTGGGTTTAAAAGGGCCCATCACGAACCGAGCAGGAAAATTTCAGCACATGGTTCAGACAGAGGGCTGCTCCTCGTCCTCCTCTGCAAAAAAACGCTCCATAAACAGCTCATACACCTGCTCCAACTCCTCATCGGAGTCCAGAGTGGACAGCAGTTCCTCGCCGCTTTCCTCAATGGCCTTCATGATGACCAGACCATATTCCTCGTCATCGGCGTCAATGTCTTTGGGCTCGCCGGTCTCCTCGTCCGCCTCTACAGCGGGGAACATGGCGTAGTAGGTGACGCCCTTGTGTTCCAGGGTATCCACCAACTCAAGCTCAAAGTCGTTTCCGTCTTCATCGGTGACGGTGATAAAATCGGGGCCAAAGCTTTCTTCCATGGGGCGCCCTCCTGTCTTTGATGTCTTTATTTTACCCCGGCTGCGAAAAAAATGCAAGAGGGAGAGCAGGTAAATTTTAAGAAACTTTGAAGAATCCAGCCAGATGCAATCCATGGGTGGACAAATAAGGAAAATCTGGTATAATATCAGCAGACGGTCTGGAGCGTCCGGGCCGGAATCAAAAATTGGCATCGGGTGCAGGCGCGCCCGGACCGTCGGAGCGGGGGCACCCCCTCCACAACCGACTGGAGGTATTTGTCGTGTCTGAATACAATGAAAACAACTCTCTGTATGAAAACAGCGAGTATCCCTCCCGCAGGCAGGCGCCCAGCCGCAGCAGGCAGTCCGAGGGAGGCGGAGCGCCCCGGAAGAGGAAGCGCAGAAAAAAACGCAATCCCATCCTGCGGGGCCTGGGCATCCTGTTCAAGGTGCTGGGCACCCTCATCCTGGTGGGGCTGTGTACCGGGGCGCTGCTGTGTTGCTTCGCCGCGGTCTATATCAATGAGGTCATCGTGCCCCAGGCGGAGCTGAGTATGGACGACTTCCCTCTGGGGGAGAACAGCATCATGTATTATATGGACAAGGAGACCGGGGAGTATAAGGAGATGACCACCCTGCTCACCCCGGTGAACCAGATCTGGGTGGATTACGAGGAGATGCCCGAATACCTCATTGACGCCACAGTGGCCATTGAGGACAAGCGGTTCTGGGAGCACCCCGGTGTGGACTGGAGGCGTACAGCCAAGGCAGTGCTGGCCATGTTCCTGGGCCAGGACATCGAGGGCGGCTCCACCATTACCCAGCAGTTGATTAAAAACACAACCCAATACAATGAGACTACCGTCAAGCGGAAAATTCTGGAGATTGTCCGGGCCTACCGCTTTACCCAAAACCCCAATAACTCCAAGCAGGCCACCCTGGAGCGGTATCTGAATATCATTCCTCTGGGCGCGGGCTGTGAGGGGGTGGGCGCCGCCTCCCTGGAGTATTTCGGCAAGCCGGTGTCAGAGCTCACCCTGGCCGAGTGCGCCAGCCTCATCTCCATCACCAACAATCCCTCCAGGTATGGACCGTATTCCTTTGCCCGCTCCAAGACCAGCACAGGCGAGCTGTGGAACGCCCGGCAGTGGAACAAGTACCGCCAGGGGCTTGTACTGCAGTGTATGCTGGAGCAGGAAAAGATTTCCCAGGCGGAGTATGATCAGGCCATGGCCCAGGAGCTGGTCTTTGTCCAGGACCAGCAGGAGGAGAACGACACCCACATCTACACATGGTATGAAGAGACCGTCCGTTCCGATGTGAAGGAGGCTCTGATGCGCGAATTTAACTGGTCTGACCGCCAGGCCAGTCAGGCCCTGAGCCGGGGCGGCCTGCGCATCTACACCTGCTTTGACCCGGACGCCCAAGCTATTGTGGATGAGATCTACACCAACCGCGACAACCTCAACTACACCTCGCGGGACGGCCAGCTGATGCAGTCCGCCATCGCCGTCATTGACAACCAGAGCCACAACCTGGTGGCCATTGCCGGCCAGTTCGGCGACAAGACGGTGAACCTGGGCAGCAACTACGCCAATGGCGACGGAAACCGCTCCCCTGGCTCCTCCTTCAAGCCTCTGGCCGTCTATGCCCCGGCCATCGAGATGGGGAAGATCACCCCCTACAGCATAATTGATGACTACCCCTATCAGATTATGGGGGGCAAGGCCTGGCCGGTGAACAACGGTACCACCCACTACAGGGGCCACATCACAGTGGCTGAAGCTGTCAAGCTTTCGCTGAATACCGTGGCCGTCCGAATCATGGGCGACCTGGTCACCCCGGAGGAGAGCTTTAACTTCCTTCAGGACAAGTTCCGCATTGACCTGGAAGAGGGACGGATGGTATATGGCGAGTGGAAGGACGACTACACCCTGTCTATGGCGCTGGGCGGCCTGACCAACGGTACCAACGTCCGGGACATGGCGGAGGCCTACGCCACCTTCCCCAACAACGGCCGGTACAGCAGCGCCCGCACCTTTACCAGAGTGACCCAGATGGTGAACGGCGAGGAGCGTCCTTTGCTGGAGATCGTTCCGGAGGAGGACCCGATCCTCAAGGAGAGCACCGCCTATTATATGAACGAGATGCTCCAGGGCGTCTTTGCCAGCGGCGGTACCGCCGGCGGTCTGGGCATCCGGGGCCAGCACGCCGCAGGCAAAACCGGCACCACCACAGATAATAAGGACCGCTGGTTCGCGGGCTATACCCCCTATTACACCGCCGCCGTCTGGTGCGGCTATGTGAACCCCCAGCGGGTGAACCTGTCCTTTAACCCCTCTCTGCGGCTGTGGCGTCAGGTGATGACAAAGCTGCACGAGGGTCTGCCCAATAAGGATTACGACGACCCCGGCTCCCGGCGCACCCTCACCTACTGCCTGGACAGCGGCCTGATCGCCACTGAGTACTGCGCCATGGATCCCAGGGGCAGCCGGGCAGCCTCGGGCAGCGTGTTCCCCGAGGACTATCCGGACAAGAAATACTGTGAATACCACACGGCGGAGAGCGCGGTCACCGTCTGTCTGGACAGCGTGGTACTGGATGAAGAGGGAAACCCCACTGGCTCCTACAAGCGGGCAGGGGAGTTCTGTCCGGAGGACCGGCAGCGGCAGATTTGCTTCCCCAGCTATGAGCGGGAGCAGATTGGCGGTGCTGTGGCGGGCGATGCGGGGTGGCGCTATCAGGTGGCCGCCGGCGGCTATGGTATGTGTACGGTGCACACCGAGGCGCCCCCCGTTGAGGATCCCAACAATCCCAATAACCCTGAGGACCCCAATAATCCCAGCAACCCGGAGAACCCTGAGGACCCCAACAACCCCAACAAACCCAACAACCCCAACCACCCCAACAACCCCAACAATCCCAGTAACCCGGAAAACCCGGAGGACCCCAACAATCCGGGCCATACCATTGACCCACCGGAGCCTCCGCTTGACCCCGGACCGGGTATGGTAGGGTAGCCGGCAAGACATCGCAGCGCCGCAGGTTTGAAGCCTGCGGCGCTGTTCAGCTAAAAACTGTGTAAGCTGACAAAACAGGACCGCTTTCTTGCAAAAATTTTCACCATTGAGACAGTGAATTTCCGGTTGCGGGCAGAAAACTTCTATGTTACAATAGACCACAACGCAAAAACAAATGACCACGCAACACGGACAGCGTTGGAGCGTAGACTGGAGGAGCATATGAGCAGTCCGGCGAAATATTTTATTGTGGATGCCAAGGCTATGCCGGAGATTTTCCGAAAGGTGGCCGAGGCCAAGCGCCTGCTGGAAACGGGGGAGGAGAAGACCGTCAATGGAGCGGCCCAGGCGGTGAATATCAGCCGCAGCGCCTTTTATAAGTACAAGGACGCGGTGCGGCCCTTCCACGACATGCTCCACGGGCGTATCGTCACCTTCCAGGTGCTGCTGAAGGATGAGCCGGGGGTGCTGTCCGGGGCGCTCAATGTGCTGGCTGACACCGGGGTTAACATCCTCACAATCAACCAGAGCATCCCGGTGAACGGCTGCGCAGTGGTCACCATGACGGCGGAGACCTCCGCCCTCCAGGACTCTCTGGAGGAGGTGCTGAATCATCTCTCCGCCGGAGCAGGGGTCGTCAAGTGCGAGATACTGGCAGGGTAAAAAAGCCCCTTGGGGGCCTGCTCTTGTGGAAACCGACATTATTTTAGGATAAGGAGAAAAAAGAATGGTTAACGTAGCAATTTTGGGATTTGGAACTGTGGGCTCCGGCGTGGCCGAGGTGCTCACCACAAACGGCGGACTGATTGCCCACAGGGTGGACGATCTGGTGCGTCTGAAATATATTCTGGACGTGCGGGACTTCCCGGACAGTCCGTACCGAGAGCGGTTTATTAAGGACTTTGCCGTGATTGAGAACGACCCCGAGCTGGATATCGTGGTGGAGACCATCGGCGGAGCAAAAATTGCCCTGGACTTTACCACCCGGGCACTCAAGGCGGGGAAGAGCGTGGTCACCTCCAACAAGGAGTTGGTGGCCACCCACGGCTATGAGCTGCTCCAGCTGGCCAAGGCGCACGGGTGCAGCTATCTCTTCGAGGCCAGCGTGGGCGGAGGCATCCCCATTCTGCGGCCCCTCACCTCCTGCCTGGCCGCCAACGAGCTGGAGCAGGTTACCGGAATTCTCAACGGCACCACCAACTATATTCTCACCCGGATGATCCGGGCGGGCCTCACCTTTGACCAGGCCCTCAAAGAGGCCCAGGCCAACGGCTATGCCGAGAAGGACCCCACGGCTGACGTGGACGGCCACGACGCCTGCCGGAAAATCTGCATCCTGGCCGCCCTGGCCTTTGGCCGCCATGTCTACCCCGATCAGGTTCCTACCCAGGGCATCCGGAATGTCACCCTGGAGGACGTGGCCTACGCGGACTCCGTGGGATACAAGATCAAGCTGCTGGGCCGCTGCCTGCGCCAGCCCCAGGATAAGGTCTGCGCCTTTGTAGCTCCACACCTGGTGTCCGGTGACAACCCCCTGTCCGGCGTGGAGGACGTGTTCAATGCCATTTCGGTCACTGGCAACGCCATCGGCGATGTGATGTTCTATGGACGGGGAGCCGGCAAGCTTCCCACGGCCTCCGCTGTGGTGGCCGACGTCATTGACATTGCCAAGGACCTGAAGAAGGACCGGCATAACGGCTGGGAGGAGGGCGCCCCCGACCTGGTGGTCTCCCCGGACGTACTGCCCTCTCCCTGGTATGTCAGGGCACAGGTGAGCGCCGACCAGGCCCGCCAGCAGTGCGGTGAGATTCAGCTGCTGGCCCGCAGCGGCGCCCCCTCCGGTGAGGCAGCGTTCCTCACAGTCCCCATGACCGAGCCGGAGATCAGGGAGAAGCTGGCCGGTCTGGAGGTGGGCTCCCTGTTCCGGGTGCTGGCCTGATCACACACAGACGCATAGAATGAGAGTGTGTAGGGGCGGCAAGGGCCGCCCCTGACCCCAGCAAAATGACACCGACAGGCGGCCGCGGGCCGTCCCTGCGAACTATCGCTCCCAACCCACTTACTCAAACCTTTAGGGGGAATACCATACATGGCACTTATTGTACAAAAATTCGGCGGCAGCTCCGTAGCCGATGCGGACAAGGTCCGCAATGTGGCGCGGATTGTCACCGAGACCTACCGCAAGGGCCACAGCGTGGTGGTGGTCCTGTCCGCCCAGGGGGACACCACGGACGACCTCATCGAAAAGGCCCGGGAGATACATCCCGGCGCTTCCAAGCGGGAAATGGATATGCTTCTGGCCACCGGGGAGCAGATTTCTGTCTCTCTGTGCGCCATGGCCATTGAGCGCATGGGCTATCAGGCCATCTCTCTCACTGGCTGGCAGGCGGGAATGCTCACCGATTCAGTCTACTCGGGGGCCCGCATCAAGCGTATCCGGGCCGAACGGATCCGGAAGGAGCTGGACAAAAAGAAAATCGTGCTGGTGGCCGGCTTCCAGGGCATTAACAAGTACGACGACGTTACCACCCTGGGCCGGGGAGGGTCTGACACCTCCGCCGTGGCCCTGGCCGCCGTTCTCCACGCCGACCTGTGCCAGATTTACACCGACGTGGATGGCGTCTATACCGCCGACCCCCGCTACGTGACGGGGGCCCGGAAGCTGGACGAGATCACCTTTGATGAGATGCTGGAGCTGGCCAGTCTTGGGGCGCAGGTGCTCCACAACCGCTCTGTCGAGATGGCCAAGCGGTACAATGTCAATTTGGAGGTGCTGTCCAGCTTCAGCGGAAAGCCCGGTACGAAAGTGAAGGAGGTCGTGAAGACGATGGAAAAAACCCATGTCAGCGGCGTGGCCAAGGATAAGAATGTGGCCCGTATCGCTCTGGTGGGGCTGGCCGACCAGCCCGGTATTGCGTTTAAAATTTTCTCTCTGCTGGCCCAGAAGGGGATCAATGTGGACATTATTCTCCAGTCCATCGGCCGTGACGCCAGCAAGGATATCAGCTTCACTGTGGCCAGGAGCGACGCTCAGGCGGCCCGTGAGGTGATGGAGGAGTATAAAGAGGCCATCGGCTGCAAATCTGTGGAGGTCAATGAGCAGGTGGCAAAGGTGTCCATTGTGGGCGCCGGCATGGTGAACAACGCCGGCGTGGCCTGCAAGATGTTTGAGGCTCTCTACTCCGCCGGCGTCAACATCAACATGATTTCCACCAGTGAGATTAAGGTATCCGTTCTGGTGGACGAGTGGGAGGCCGACCGGGCCGTCCAGGCGATTCACAACCGCTTCTTCAGCGAGTTCGGCAACGCATAAAGACGACAGCAGGGCCGCCCCAGCGGGGCGGCCCTGTTCGTATTTAAATAACAAACTGTATGACAATCCCGGCCAGCCCGGCCAGAATACACAGCACCCCGCCGAACCGGGTGCTGCGGATATACCACTTGGAGGGGGTGCCTATGGCGTCGCTTTTCCAGCTCTCAGTCAGCTCATAGATGAACTCCGGGAATATTGCCATCAGCAGGCCGCCGAGCGTCAGGAAAATGCCCAAGACAAGATACATATAGCTCGCCTCCCTTGATTTTTTTGTCCGGGTGGAGTATACTGTTTTCATTGTAATAGCCCTCCGGCCTTCTGTCAAGCCGGATTAGGAGGAGACGCCATGCGATTATTTGACACCCACGCCCACTATGACTCCGGGGCCTTCAACGCCGACCGGCTGGAGGTTCTGGCCTCCATGCCGGAGCAAGGTGTGGAGCTGATTTTGAATCCGGGCTGTGACCTGGACAGCTCCCGGACGGCAGTGGAGCTGGCAGAAAGGTTTCCCTTTGTCTATGCCGCTGTGGGGGTCCACCCCTCCGACTGCGGCCCCTGGGAGGACAGCTGGACGGACGAGCTGCGGGCCCTGGCTGTCCACCCCAGGGTGAGGGCCATCGGAGAGATTGGCTTGGACTATTACTGGAAGGAAAATCCCCCCAGAGACTTTCAGCAGAGGGTATTTCATGCCCAGATGGAGCTGGCGGAGGAGCTGGGGCTGCCTGTCATCATTCACGACCGTGAGGCCCACCGCGACTGTCTGGAGGTGGTGAAGTCCCACCCCAATGTCACCGGGGTGTACCACTGCTACTCCGGCAGTCTGGAGGACGCCAAAACCCTGGTGCGGCTGGGCTGGATGCTGTCCTTTACTGGAGTGGTCACCTATAAAAACGCGCGAAAATCCCTGGAGGTCATTGAGTGGCTGCCCACGGACCGCATCATGATTGAGACCGACTCCCCCTATCTCACCCCCGAGCCCTTCCGGGGCAAACGAAACGATTCGGGGAAGGTGTACCGGGTGGCGGAGACCATTGCCCAGGTGAAGGGGATCACCCCCGAAGAAGCGGCGGAGATTACCCTTGCAAACGGAAAGAGATTTTTCGGAATCGAGGAGAAATAAAATGACCATCACCTATGAATATGAGGGCGCGCTGTACGTCAATCTGACCAACAGGTGCAACTGCGCCTGTGAATTCTGTCTGCGCCAGGGACAGGCCCAGGGCTCCATCTATACCGAGGACTCCCTGTGGCTGGATCGGGAGCCCTCCCGGGAGGAGGCACTGGACAGCTTCTTGAGTCGGGATGTATGCTCCTATCGGGAGATCGTCTTCTGCGGCTATGGGGAGCCAACCTACCGCCTGGATGACCTGCTTTGGCTGGTGGACCAGCTGAAGGAGCGGTTCGGAGCGGCACTGCCCCCGGTACGGATCAACACCAACGGTCATGCCAGCCTCATCAACGGCCGGGATGTGTGTTCAGAGCTACACGGCCGGATCGACACCCTGTCCATCTCCCTCAACGCCTCCAACGCGGCGGACTATGTGGCCCTGTGCCATCCCGTCCAGGGGGAGGCGGCCTGGCAGGCTATGCTGGACTTTGCCAGGGAATCCGCCGCCCATGTCCCCCATGTGGTGATGACCATTGTGGACAAGGACAAAACACCCGAGGAGATCAAGACCTGCAGGCAGATCGCGGAAGAGTTGGGGGTAACGCTGCGGGTGCGCAGCTTTATTGACTCGTAGACGCAAAGCGGGGCGGTAAGCTTTTCCGCCCCGCTGGTGAAATTTTCCGCCCTTTGTTAAATTTCCTCTTGCAAATTGGGATTGGGTGTGGTATAGTAGAGAGGCTTTCAGGAGAATGCAGGTGTAGTTCAATGGCAGAATGTCAGCTTCCCAAGCTGAACACGAGGGTTCGATTCCCTTCACCTGCTCCAAGTTGCATTGACAAAAAAGATGCAGGCAAAAATCCCGTACTTCGGTGCGGGATTTTTGCGATTAAAGCAATAAATACAGGAAAAATCGAAACAATAATAGAGTGTTCCCAAAATCAGGAAGCGTAAAATAAAAATAAC
>JAAVYL010000146.1 GCA_022791075.1 Lawsonibacter sp.
ATCGCCGAGGAGATGGGCTGCAAGGTGGAGAAGGAGATCATCGTCACCATTGAGGAGCGGCTCATCGACGTCTCCGAGGACCGGGAGGAGGATCTGAAGCCTCGGGCCCCCGTGGTGGTGGTCATGGGCCACGTGGATCACGGCAAGACCTCCCTTCTGGACTATATCCGCTCTGCCCACGTCACCGCGGGAGAGGCGGGCGGCATCACCCAGCACATTGGCGCCTACCAGGTGGACGTGAAGGGCAAGCCCATCACCTTCCTGGACACCCCCGGCCACGAGGCCTTCACCGCCATGCGGGCCCGGGGCGCCATGATCACCGACATCGCCATCCTGGTGGTGGCCGCTGACGACGGCATCATGCCCCAGACGGTGGAGTCCATCAACCACGCCAAGGCGGCCAATATTCCTATCATTGTGGCCATCAACAAGATGGATAAGCCCGCCGCCAACCCGGACCGGATTATGCAGCAGCTCACCGAGTATGAGCTGGTGCCCGAGGAGTGGGGCGGAGAGACCATTGTGTGTCCCATCTCCGCCAAGACGGGCAGGGGCATCGACAAACTGCTGGATATGGTGGTCCTCACCGCGGAGGTCCAGGAGCTGCGGGCCAACCCCAACCGCACCGCCCACGGCGCGGTGATTGAGGCCCGGCTGGACAAGGGCCGGGGCCCTGTGGCCACCCTTCTGGTCCAGAACGGCACCCTGCGCCAGGGCGATGTCATCATTGCGGGCACTGCCGTGGGCCGTGTCCGGGCCATGACGGACGCCAAGGGGCGCAAGCTCACCGAGGCCGGCCCCTCTGTTCCCGTGGAGATTATCGGCATGGGCGAGGTGCCCGGTGCGGGCGACGACTTCCACGCCGTGGCCGATGAGCGCATGGCCCGTGAGCTGGTGGAGCAGCGCAAGCACGAGCAGAAGACCGCCTCCGCCTCCCCAGTGGGCAAGGTGTCGCTGGAGGACCTGTTCAGCCAGATCCAGGCCGGCGAGTTGAAGAATCTTAACGTGATCGTCAAGGCCGACGTGCAGGGCTCCGCCGAGGCGGTAAAGGCCTCTCTGGAGAAGCTGTCCAACGACGAGGTCCGGGTCCGGGTTATCCACTGCGCCGTGGGCGCCATCAGCGAGAGCGACGTTATGCTGGCCGGCACCTCGGGAGCCATCATCGTGGGCTTCAATGTTCGTCCGGACAACAACGCCAAGGACTCCGCCCCGCGCATGGGGGTGGATATGCGCATGTACCGGGTCATCTACGACGCCATCAACGAGATTGAGGCGGCCATGAAGGGGATGCTGGCCCCCAAGTTCAAGGAGGTGGACCTGGGCCGGGCCGAAGTACGGAACGTCTTCCGCATCACCGGCGTGGGTATGGTGGCCGGCTGCTATGTGCTGGACGGCGTCATGCGCCGCAATGCCCAGATGCGCCTGCTCCGGGAGAACATCGTCATTTACGACGGAGCCATTGCCTCCCTCCAGCGGTTTAAGGACTCCGTGAAGGAGGTGGCCGCCGGCTATGAGTGCGGCATCACCTTTGAGAAATTCCAGGACATCAAGGAGGGCGACATTATCGAGGCCTTCCTGATGGAGCAGATTGAGGTATAATTTGAGCCGATGGGGCGGGCGTTTTCGCCCGCCCCGGTTTGTTTACGGAGGAAGAAAATGAGCCGTGTCTATGTGTTGGCGGCCGACAAGGAGCTGTCCGGTCTGGAGCCTCTGTCTTATTATCGTCAGGCCGTGGAGGAGCTGGGCTACCCTATGAGACCCTTCCGGTATGAATTATTGTTGGAAAATAAGGAAGGGGATTTGGAGTATTTGCGGCACCGTTTGGAGAAAGACTTCTCACCGGGGGAGGTCGTGGAGCTGTGGAGCGTCTGGCTGAGCGGCGATGTAAACAAAAGGTGCCCGCCCCGGTTTCGGGGCAGGCTGGCGGACTTTGATATGGAGGCGCTGGAGCAGCTTCTGTCTGCAGAGGAAATTTGCTTTGATATTACAATTTAAGGAGAACAGATATGGCAAGCAATCGAATGGGACGCATTAACGAGGAGGTCCAGCGGGAGCTGGCCGTCCTCATTCCCACGGTAAAGGACCCCCGGGTGACGGGGATGATCTCGGTCACCGCAGTGGAGGTGACGCCCGACCTGAAGTTCGCCAAGGTCTATATTTCGGCGCTGGACAAGGGGGACAGCGAACAGGTCCTCAAAGGACTGAAATCCGCCGCCGGTTACCTGCGCCGGGAGCTTGGCCGGGCTCTGAGCCTGCGCCACACCCCGGAGCTCACCTTTTTCCGGGATGATTCCATGGCCAAGGGCGCCAAAATTCTGGAGATGCTCCGGGACCCGGAGGTGGTCAAGCCCGCCAATCCGGCCAACGAGCATATTGTTTTGGAGGACGAAGTATGAATACCTTAACCACGGCCCAGGCGGCCCAATTTCTGATGGCCCGGGATAACTTCTTGATTCTCACCCATGTGCGCCCCGACGGGGACACAGTGGGCTGCGCCGCCGGGCTGTGCCAGGGGCTGCGTCAGGCGGGAAAAACCGCCTATATTTTGGAGAATCAGGGGGCAAGCTCTCTGTTTGCCCCCTATATGTCCGGGTTGACGGCCCCGGAGGGCTTTGTCGCCCAGACTGTAGTATCGGTTGACATTGCCTCCCGGAGCCTCTTTCCTGACAATGCCCAAATCTATCTGGACCGGGTGGACCTGGCAGTGGACCACCATCCCTCCCAGGAGTTCTTTGCGGAGAGAACCTGTCTGGACAGCAGCAAAGCGGCCTGCGGACAGATTGTCTACGACATTGTGAGGCAGTTTACACAGATGACCCCGGAGATTGGGGCGGTGCTCTATGTGGCGCTGTCCACAGACTGCGGCTGCTTCCAATACAGCAACACCGACGCGGAGGCCCACCGCACCGCCGCCGCCCTGATGGACAGCGGCTTCGACCCCTATCCCATCAATCGCCGCCACTTCCGCACCAGGACCTTTAAACGCCTGAAGCTGGAGAGCCTGCTGGTCCAGGGGCTGGAGCTGCGGGACGGCGGAGCCACGGCCCTGGTCTTCCTGACCCAGGAGATGATAGACCAGGTGGGGGCCGATGAGCGGGACATGGAGGACATCTCCGCCTTTGTGGGCCAGATAGAAGGGGTCAAAAACGGGGTTACCCTGAAGGAGACGAGGGACGGCCACGTAAAGATCTCCCTGCGCACCGACCCCGGCGATCTGAATGCCAGCCGGGTGTGCGCCCTGCTGGGGGGGGGCGGTCACGCCGCCGCCGCCGGTGCCATGGCGGAGGGAAGCTTGGAGGCGGTCCGCCAGGCCGTCATTGATGCGATTGAGCGAGTGCGGGGACAGTAGGGGCGGAAGGCCCGCCCCTGCCGGGGACAAAGAGAGGAGACTGACCTTATGCCCAGCGGTATTTTAATCATTGACAAGCCGGCCGGCTGGACCTCTATGGACGTCTGTGCCAAGCTGAGAGGGGTTTTCCATGAGAGACGGGTGGGGCACAGCGGCACCCTGGACCCCATGGCCACTGGGGTACTCCCCATCTTCATCGGCCGGGCCACCCGGGCAGTGGAGTTCGCGGAAAAATCCGATAAGGAATATATCGCCGGGCTAAAACTGGGGGTTATCACCAACACCCAGGACACCTCTGGAGAAGTGCTGGAGGAACGGCCGGTCAGCGTCACCCGGGAACAGCTGGAGGGGGCGCTGGAGCGGTTCCGGGGGGATATTCTGCAAATCCCACCCATGTTCTCCGCCATTAAGATCAACGGCAAAAAGCTCTACGAGCTGGCCCGAAAGGGCCGTGAAGTAGAACGCCCTGCCAGGCTGGTGACCATCAAGGCCTTGGAACTGCTGGATCAGCAAGGAGAGGACCTTTATACCATACGAGTCCGCTGCACAAAGGGGACCTACATCCGCACCCTCTGCCACGACATCGGACAGGCCCTGGGCTGCGGGGGGTGCATGGCCTCTCTGCGCCGCACGGAGGCGGCGGGCTTCACGCTGGAAAACGCCGGCCCCTGCGGCGCCTCCCCCCTGGATCAGGTTCTGCAGATGGAGCATCCGGAGAGTCTCCTCCTGCCGGTGGACTATGCCCTCCGGGATTTGCCTGAGGTGGTCATCCGGGGCCGGTCTGTGTTCCAGGCGAGGAACGGCGCGCCTGTTCCCTTCGAGCCCCCTTTAGATTGTACATGCACCTGGTCCGATGGCGGGCTCTGCCGCGTCTACGACGGCTCAAGCCCGCAGAAGGAATTCCTTCTGGTGGGCCGGTTCACGGGCAAGGAGATTAAGACGGTCAAAAACTTTTTTGAGGTGTAATTTTTGATGAATAAACAACGTAGAGTAATTGCCCTGGGGTTTTTCGACGGGGTGCATCTGGGCCACGGGGCTTTGCTGCGGAGGGTGAAGGAGACGGCGGACCGGCTGGGGGCGGTTCCCAGCGCCTTCACCTTTGACAGGAGCCCGACCGCTGCCCTCACCGGACAGGACATCCCCCTGCTGTCCACAGTGGAGGACCGGACCAGTCTGATGGCCCAGCTGTATGGCATCCAGGAGATGGTCGTCGCCCCCTTCCACACCATGCAGCGCATGGACTGGGAGGAGTTTATTTCAAACTATCTGGTCGGGGAACTGGGGGTGGTCCACGTGGTGGCCGGCCACGATTTCCATTTCGGCTATATGGGCAAGGGAAACCCGGAGCGGCTGAAGGCCAGGTGTCAGGCGCTGGGGGTGGGCTGCGATATCATCCCCAAGGTGGAACTGAGCGGCATCACCGTCTCCTCCACCTATATCCGCACCCTCATCGCCCAGGGGGAGATGGAGCGGGCAGTGGAGTTTTTGGGCCACCCCTTCCGCCTCACCCGGCAGGTGGCCCACGGCAAACGGCTGGGCTCGGCGCTGGGCTTCCCCACGGTGAACCTGCGCATCCCGGAGGGATTGATTGTTCCTGCCTTCGGGGTCTACGCCACCCGCATCTGGGTGCTCCCCGACTACCCGGACCACCAGCCCTGCATCCCGGGGGAGGGGCCCTGTCTGGCGGTGACCAACGTGGGGGTGCGCCCCACGGTGAAGGACAGCGACGGCCGGGTGACGGTGGAGGGCTTCATCCTGGACTTCCACGGCGACCTGTATGGCCGCACGGTGAGGATGGAATTTTATAAATATCTGCGGGGGGAGCGGAAGTTCCCTTCCATGGAGGACCTGGCCCAGGAGGTCAGGCGCAACGCAGAGGAGACGCGCGCGTATTTTGGAGGGTAACCTATGGGATTTTTCCACAGCCTGCACCGGGAGCGGTCCGCCCGCTACGACAAGATGTACCCCTACCTGTGGGTCTATGCAGGGCTGCTGCTTCTGGCGGGACTGTGGATGGACAGTCCGGGACGCATTCTGCGGGGGCTGTATACCATCGTCACCACAGAGGACGCACTCATCACCGACTACGTGCTGGTGGCCGGACCGGGGGCGGCTTTGGTAAACTCCGCCATTGTTACCGCCATTTCCATCTGTGTGCTCTACTTCGCCCGGGACGTGCTCAACGGAAAGACCCTGGTAGAGGTGGGGCTGATGTCCGGCTTTTCCCTCTTTGGGAAAAACTTTGTCAACATCTGGCCCATCCTGCTGGGCACCTGGCTGTATGCCAGGGTGAAGCGGGAGCCCCTGGGGGGCTATGCGGGCATCAGCCTGATGGCGACCGCGCTGGCTCCCATTGTCAGCTACATTGCGCTGGACAACGGCTGGGGCGGCCCCCTGGAGGGGCTGGCAGTGGGGGTGGTGATTGGCTTTATCATGCCTGCCCTGTCCAGCTATACATACCGGATCCAGAACGGCATGAACCTGTATAATGTGGGGTTTGCCTGCGGGCTGGTGGCGCTGGTGTGCGTACCGCTGATGGCCTCTCTGGGGGCGGACCCCACCACCCATTACCGCTGGGCCAAGGGCTATGACCTGGAGTTCGGCGTCATGCTGGCCATGCTGTGTGTGCTGCTGATCCTGGGCGGGCTGCTGTTTGCCCAAAAGCCGGTGTGGGCGGCCTGGGCGGGGTACCGCCGGCTGCTCCAGACCAGCGGCCGGTCCCCCAGCGACTACCTGCGCATGTTCGGCCCTGCGCCCGTGCTGATTAACACGGGCGTGAACGGCCTGATTGGCACGGCCTGTATTCTGCTGTCCGGAGGGGATCTGAACGGCCCCACTGTGGGGGGGATCCTCACCATCATGGGCTTCTCCGCCTTTGGCAAGCACGCCTGCAACATCCTGCCGGTAATGGCGGGGGTGGCCCTGGGCAGCGTGGTGATGGACTGGTCCCTCACCGACTCCGCCGTCCAGCTGGCCTGTCTGTTCTGCACTACGCTGGCCCCTGTCTCGGGCTATTTCGGCTGGCCCTACGGGGTGATGGCCGGATTTCTCCACTCCTCCGTGGTGCTGTACACCGGCTCCCCTGTGGCGGGGATGAACCTGTATAACAACGGCTTCTCCGGCGGACTCATCGCCATCGTGCTCTACCCTCTGATTACTGACATTGCCCGCCGCCGCAAGCCTGTTCTCCAGGATGAGGACTACTTTGACGAGCTGGAGCACGACGACCCGGTAGTTCCCCCCGAGCCGGGGGAGTAGAGGGGCCTCACCAGTCCAGCCGCAGCACGTCTCTGGCCCGGACTCCCTGGGCCTGGAGCGCGGCCAGGTAGAGGACCAGGGAGAAGGCCAGCGTGCCCAGCCCGGCAGGGACGGGGGCCAGTCCGGCGTCCTTGAGAAAGCGGAGGAGCAGATTTCCCGTCAGTGCGGCCAGGAGAGCGGCCAGACCGGGGGCGGTGAGCCACTGGAAGGGCTGGAGCCGTAGCCCGGCTGTCCGGGCCAGCCGGCCCAGATAGAGGGCCAGCTCCAGGGCCGTGGCCGCTGCCGCACCGGCCACGTACCCCGCCATGCCCACGCCGGGGAGGGGGACCAGGGCCAGGGTGAAGGCCAGCTGCACCCCGCCCCCCGCCAGGGAGATGAGGGCCACGGACCGCTGCCGGCCCATTCCGTTGAGGGAGGCGGCCAGCACCGAGCAGTAGCAGCTCATGGCCATAACGCAGGCCAGGGGAATCAGATACTCCCCCACCCCCTCCTGATGGAACATGGCCCGGCCCAGGTCAGGCCCCACCACCACCATGAGGGACATGGAGGGCAGGGTGAGCAGGGAGACCGCCGACACCGCCTGTGACACCAGCCGGCGGGCCTCCGCCGGACGGTTCAGGGCGCAGGCCCGGGCCAGCCGGGGCACCAGAACCAGGTTGAGCGCCCCCAGAAAGACAATGGGCAGGGAGAGCATGGGCATGGTCATGCCGCACACCACCCCGAACTGAGACATAGCGGCGGAGCGTTCCACGCCGCCCTCCACCAGCTTTTGGGGGATGAGGGTGGAGTTGGCCGCCCCCATCAGATTGCCCAGCAGGGAGTTGAGCCCCACTGGCAGCGCGATGGAGATGATCCGCCTCCTCCGGACGCGGCCCGCCTCGCCCGGTCCGGGCAGCCGACTGCGCCCCATATGCCGGCGGTAAAGGATTACCAGTGTGCAGGAGGAGAACACCTCGCAGACCACCATCCCCCCCACAATGAGGCCCACCACCCGCTCGGGGTACTGGGGCAGAAAGAGGAGGAGCAGGGCGATCACTGCGAAGGTGCGGACAAACTGCTCCAGCAGCTCCACAATGGCCGGGGGGCGCACCAGGCCGGAGCCGTAAAAGAAATGCTTGTGGATGTTCTCCACCCCGGTGAGGGCTACGCAGGGTACTAGCAGAACCAGGCCCAGCTGGGTCCGGGCGTCCCCCAGCAGGTGGACCGAAATGGCGTCGGAGCACCAGACGAGCACCCCTCCCACAGGCAGGAGGGCCAGAAGGAACAGGCCCAGGCAGGTGGAGACGGTCTGGTCCGCCGCCCGGCGGTTGCCCAGGGCCAGATGCTGGGAGGCCAGGTTGGAGGCCGCCGAGGTCACCCCCACTGCGGTGAGGGACAGGATGACCGAATACACCGGCATGATAAGCTGATACAGCCCCATCACCTCCGCCCCCGTCAGCCGGGACAAAATGACCCGGTAACCGAAGCCCAGTACCTGGGAGACGGCGCTCAGGGCTGTGAGGAACATGGCCCCCGTTCTGGCGGACAGCATTTTCTCAGACACATCCATCCCTCCCTTCCTGACAATCTATTCAAAAGGGGGCGGGGTTAGGACAGAAACTCCTGCCTCTTGATTGTTGCCCTATTGAAACAACTCATAGGGCTGACAGTGAAATACTTTTGCCAGACGAAGAGCATCTGATACCATCATTTCTTTTGGAAGGGTTCCCCGCTCCAATTCCTCCAACATCCACAGTGGAACATTACTGCGGTTTCCCAGTTCAGCGAGGGACATGCCTTCTTGCTCCCTTAGTCTCTGTACATTGCGGATAAATAGCTTTATAGAGTCTTCCCTCTTTACTTTTACCACCTCAAAACTATTATGCCAGGATTTCTGCCAAAAGTCAATGGCAGGTATTCTGGCATATATAATAAAAAGAGGAGGCGTTGATGTGATTTATTATAATATTCGCAATCTAAGAGAAGATAATGACTGGACCCAGCAGTATGTGGCGGACTGCATTGGTGTAAACCGCCGTACCTATTCCGCTTATGAGACAGGTGTAAATTCTATGACACCTGAGATATTGATCCAGCTGGCGCAGTTATATGAAACCAGCGTAGACTATCTGTTGGGATTGACAAGAGCGCGATCCCCGTACCCAAGATGAGTGCGTTAGTATGATGTAAAAATAGAAAAGTCGCCTTACAAAGAAAACCGTCACCGGTCCGGGGTGGCGGTTTTCAGCGTTTTATCTGTTTTCCCTTGCCCTTTCTGAAAACATCCGCTATAATGGGAGCATCACTTAAAAAATAAGGAGGAATTTTCCTATGGCTTTTGTAACACTGGAGAAGAAGGGCTCTGTGGGCATTGTCACCATGAACCGGCCCGAGGCGCTGAATGCCCTGGACAGGCAGGTGCTGGAGGACCTGAATACCGTGCTGGACCAGGTGGAGGCCGATCCTGAGATTCTGGTGGCCGTGGTCACCGGGGCGGGCCGGTCCTTTGTGGCCGGGGCGGACATCGGCCAGATGTCCAACCTCACTGCCGTGGAGGCAAAAGCCTTCGGCGCTTACGGCAACGGGGTCTTCCTCAAGCTGGAGAACCTGACCAAGCCCACTATCGCCGCTGTCAACGGCTTTGCTCTGGGCGGCGGCTGTGAGCTGTCCATGGCCTGCGATATCCGCCTGGCCAGCGAGAAGGCCAAGTTCGGCCAGCCCGAGGTGGGCCTGGGCATCACCCCCGGCTTTGGCGGGACCCAGCGTCTGGCCCGCATTGTGGGGGTGTCCAGCGCCATGGAGCTCATCCTCACCGCCAAGGTCATCAAGGCGGAGGAGGCGGAGCGCATTGGACTGGTCAGCCATGTATACCCCGCTGAGGAGCTGATGGACAAGGCCCTGGAATTGGCCAACGCCATCGCCGCCAACGCCCAGGTTGCGGTCCGCCAGTCCAAGGCGGCCATCCGCCGGGGAATGCAGACCGATATGGCCACCGGCGCCGCCTTTGAGGCCGAGGCCTTCGGCCTGTGCTTTGCCACAGAGGACCAGAAGGACGCCATGAAGGCTTTTGTTAACAAGGAGAAGCTCTCCTCCTTCAAAAACCGGTAACCAGGCAGCCGCCGGCAGAGTATTCTGCCGGCGGCTTTGGGATGAAACGGGGTGTTGAGAACGGATATAGGTGAAATCTTTTCCAGTCTGGCAGGGCTGTTTCTGCTCATTGGGGTGGGATTTTTTATGGTGCGGGCGGGGCTGATCCCCGCCGGGGCCTCCAAGCCCATGAGCACGCTGCTGATGAAGGTCACGGTGCCGGCTACCATCATTGTCTCCCTGCTGCGGCCCTTCAACCCGGAGTTTCTCAGGCTGGGGGGCTGGGTGCTCCTGCTGGGGACGGTACTGTTCTCCTCCTTTTGCGTCCTATCGCTGGGCCTGTCCCGCCTGCTGAAAATTCCGGACGGCCGGCGGGGGATGTGGTGCTGCTGCGCCGCCTTCTGCAACAATGGGTTTATGGGCTTTCCAGTGGCGCTGGCCCTCTTTGGGGAGGAGGGGCTGACGCTGACGGTGATTTTGTCCATCCCCTTCAACCTCATGCTGTACAGCGTGGGGGCGCGGCTGGTGTGCATGGACCTGCCCAGGGAGGGGGAGAACCGGGCCATCTCCTGGAAAAAGGCGGTGTTCAGTGTCATCAATCTGTCCACAGTGGTTGGACTGGTGCTGTATTTCACACAGATCCAGCTGCCCCAGGCTGTCCTCTCCCCCTTGGGCTACCTGTCCGACGCCACCACGCCCCTGTCCATGATTATTACCGGGATGAACCTGTCCCAGGGCAGAGTGACCGATATCCTGCGGGACAGAGACGCCTTTACCGCCGCCGGGACCCGGCTGCTCCTCTTTCCGGTACTGGCCTGGGGGCTGATGAGGCTGATCCCAGGCCTGGACGGCTTGGTGGTAGGGGCGCTGCTCATCAATGTGGCCATGCCCGCCCCGGCCGCCTCCACCCTGCTGGGGGAGGAATATGGCGGCTGCACCCAGCTGGGTGCGCGGGCTGTGTTTCTGTCCAGCCTGCTGTGCCTGGTTACCATCCCTCTGGTATCTCTGCTGCTTTAATTTTACACGGGGCAAAAAATGACGCGGGGCCGGTCTTCTGACCGGCCTTGTTTTATGGCTCCACATAAAATAAGATATAATTTAGTTATAACATACAATTTATGATTGACATAAAGGGGAAAATATAGTAAAATAATCATAAATTATGAAGAAGGGAGGAGAGAAGCTAGACTGTAAGCTTATGGCAGTGATAGGAAGGTAGTAGACGGTTAAGAAAGGTGGTATAGTAATGTTAAAGAAAAGCGTTTCGTGTTGTCTTGCAGTCGTTCTGATATTATCGTTGATGACTCCTGGTATCTATGCTATTGGCAATTATCCTTCTCAGCAAAGAATAGAAGCGATTAAAGAAGATATTTTAGAAGTAACTCAGATCAGTGAAGAAATGCGATGTACAGAAGTTATTCAGAATATTGACTCTTTTCGAGAAAAATTACAGACATCTTTCCCTTTAATGAATGATTACGAATTAGGAAAAAGTATTTTGATGGCACTTGGAGACAGTGAGGACTTTATTGCAACATTGCCAAGGGAAAAAGTTATAGAGGCCCTCGATTATACTTCAGCAGTTTGCACTGAGACTTTTATACAAGAATTGCCTAGTGGAGAAATGATAGAAGTCAGCCAAGAGGAGTTCTACGCTCCAAAACAAGCTGCAAATGCTTCGATTCCAGAATATGAGCAGACGTTTGGCAAGGCAATTCTGCGTTCTACGGCATATGAATATACACCAAGCTATAAATTGCCAGGAAGGAATTATTATGGAATACGTGGTGCTTTAGAGTGGGTGGAAGCTCCACTGTTCCAATTTGGTGATTCCCTTGTGGTAGCTTCTACTGGAAATATTGATAATAATTATAAACATAATGCCTATGGTGAATGGCTAAGTGATTTCTTAGACCCAATATATGACACCGCCTTTATGCAAGGGGGCAATATTGGGAATGGAAAACATATTACTATGGCAACTACCAGCCTTTTTGGACTTGGCATTTATTTTCCTGTTAGCCTTTATCCTAATGAGAGACATGTTCGTACACTGAAATATATATATGCGTATTATGGAGTTTCTTCCCAGCAGGATATTACCTGCCGTGTCTCATATGCGCATGGAAAAATTGCTTGGACTCCGAGCTTTTCTGTTGACTCAAGCGGCACAATTTCGTTTGGTGGAATTGATTTGCAACGTGAAGTGTTTAACGGAACAGGCTTTACAATATATCACCATTGATGGAGGGCCATAAGCAATGATGTGGGATAAAGGATTTTATGTTGCCGCCACAACATTTGTCGTATATTTTATTGCGATACTTGTGGATTCCAATGTTGGGTTTGATGGAAATTTAGGCATTGTGGCGGCACTCATAACGACAACGATATTCAATATCTACTATAATATGAAAGATAGAAACAACAAATAAATGTTGCGGGGCCGGTCAAAAGACCGGCCCCGCAGCATTTTGAATGGATTAGTGTGTCAGGTGCCCGCCAGCAGCCCGGCCAGACCGTGCATGATCAGCGCAAAGACGGCGGACTCTGTCTCCTTGCTGTTTTCCAGCGTTCCCTGGGCCACAAGCTTGGCGGACATAATGGTCATATTCAGCACATACAGACAGAAAAGGTCAACAGGAATACTGCACAGGTTGGGGCATTGTGCAGCGATCAGCTTTATGCTTTGAATATAGGAGGCAAAGTGTGAGGTATCCCGACGCCTTTCGTATTCCGGAAAGCCCGACCAGTCCCGAAACAGGTGATAAAAGACCGTCTCGTCCGGGTGGTCCATAAACCACCGCCAATAGGCGGTCCACATTTTACAGACTTCCCCCTCCAGGTCGCTCTTCAGCAGCTGGGGGTCCACCTGAACCGTGTCGAAAATCCGGGCAATTTCATGGTCCACATACTCGAAACAGGACCGGAGCAGTTCTTCCTTCCCCTTGAAATAGGGGTAAATATTGCTGGGGGTGGTGTTGGCTAGCTTACCGATGTGCTGCATACGCACGCCGTCCATGCCGTGAAGCCGGACTGCCCGGATTGCTGCCTGAATGATACATTCTTTCTGATTGTTCAAGCACAACCTACCTCCCTGAACTGACAATAACGTGAGGATAAAATTATATCAGATAAAGTCTTTTGATACAAGGGAGGATTTACTTAAAATTTTAAGTTATTTTGTCCGCCGTCTCTGCTTTATCGCCAGAAAGTGTCTCCGGCGGGAGGACATCCCGGGGGGAGGGCTGAAAACCCGCATGTGCCCCAAGGGGGGTCACCGGGCGATGTAGGCCAGCAGGGCCTGATAGCCCGGCAGGTTCAGCGTCAGGAGGCAGACCAGATAAGCGGTGAGAACCCGGTCTGCGGCTTTCCGCTCCCGCTTGGAGGCCTCCTGGGAGAGGGGCAGGGCTGCAATGCACAGCTGGGCGGGCAGATGGTGGAGGGAGTAGAGAAAGGCCTCCTTCAGCCCGTACTGAATCACTCCGTGGAGGAGCAGGTTGCATCCCAGCACCGCCAGTGGAGCCCAGAGCAGGGGGGATCCGCGGTGCCGCACAGCCGCCCATACCAGCAGGGCCAGCCAGACCAGGCCGGCCAGCACAATGGGGAGGGGGGCGGAGGGGAGAAAGGCGAGGGCGTCTCCCTGGAACTGCCCGAAGGCGGACTGGTCCATGGTGTCCAGGTAGAAGCCAGTGGAGCCGAAAAAGGCGAAGAACACCCGGCGCAGGGCATCCAGAGGGGGGAAGTGGTCGCTGTAGTTGTGGGCGCTGCCCAGCGCGCCGGGGAGGAGGCTGGCAAAGAACTGGGGCCCCAGGGGGGTGAGGGCCATCACGGCGCAGAACCCGCCTCCGCCCAGGGCCAAAACGGTCAGCCTGTGCCGGAGGGTTCCGCCGGAGCAGAGCACAATAACCGCCCACAGCGCCCCGTTGGTGATGGTGATTCCGGCGGCCAGAATACCCAGCAGCACCGTGAACAGAAGGCTTTGCTTTCGGGCAAAGTAGAGGGTGAGCAGCAGGACCAGGGCCGACCAGATATAGCTCTCCGCCACAAAGGTGTAGAACAGGGTAGAGAAGGAGAGGACGAAGATGGCGCACACCAGCAGGGCCTGGGGGAGAGGGACGCGGTACTGCTCCTCCAGAATGCGGTCCAGCACCGCGGCAGCCAGCCAGGCTGCGCACATCTGGGCCATGACAATGAGCACATAGTGGTGCTCCATGCTGATGGGGCCCAGCACCAGCCCCTCCAGCCGGGTAAACAGGCAGCCAAAGAGGATGAGCAGGGGGTGCTTGATAATGCGGGGGGAGGTGTCCAGGGTGGAGGAGAAAAAGCTGGTGACAAAGTAGACGTCGTCAGCGGAGAAGACCCGGTCGTTGTGGGCCCCGGCGACGTCGAAAAAGCCGGTGCGGCAGATGACCAGGAACAGTCCCGCATAGAGGACGGCCAAGGCAGAGAAGAAGATGAGCCGTCCTGCGGATGAATACCGGCGGTCTTTCATGACAATTCCTCCTCCCCGGCCGGGGCAAAGGTGATGGCCAGATCCCCCGGCCTTTCCCGATAGTAATACTGCTCCATCTTGGCGGCGCTGTCCGCGTCCCAGAGCCACCCGCCGTGGCGGTAGGCCGGCAGGACCACACTGGGGGCGCCGGAGGCCAGGGCCTCCTCCAGGGCCGCAGTACGCTCCGCCTCCAGGCGGTGGAGGGGGAGGAAAACCGACAGGGAGAAGCAGAACAGCCCCGCCATTCCAACCGCCGGAACCAGGCCGGTGAGCCAGGCGGGCCGCCGCTCCGGCTCCAGAGTGTGGAGAACGGTTCCCGCCGCGGCCAGCATGAGTACGTAGGACAGAAACAGGCACCGGGGGCCGATGGGACTGACAAAGAGCAACGGTCCCGCGGCCACAGGCGCGCTGAGCCAGAGAAACAGAACCCGGGAGACGCGGCCGGGCAGCCACAGCCACAGCGCAGCGGTCACAGCCAGCCACCACACTGCCCCGGCGGCGATGGCGGCTGCCAGCACCAGCCGCCGGACGGAGACCTCCCCGGGGGAGAGCAGCTGGCCCAGAATCAGCCCCAGACAGCCCAGGCCAATCAGCACACCCAGCACCCTGTCTCCGGGCCTGCGGGTCCTCCGTCTGGCCAGGAGAACCAGGGTCAGGGCGGTGAAGGAGCTGTAGAGCACCGGGCAGCTCAGCAGGAACCAGCGGGCGACCTGGGGCAGGTTGACCAGAGCGGCGGACAGCAGTCCGGCCAGACCGCCCCCCAGGCCGGACTGATAGGCCCCCTCCCCTCCGCCGATGAGCCGGTAGGAGGGGGAGGCGAAGAGCAGCGCCGCCCCCAACGCACAGCCCAGGAGGAGGGCCAGCAGTCCCGGGGACCACAGCCTCTGCTCCAGGCGGTACCAGACCAGCAGGACCAG
Source organism: Lawsonibacter sp. (assembly GCA_022791075.1). Taxonomy (GTDB): domain Bacteria; phylum Bacillota; class Clostridia; order Oscillospirales; family Oscillospiraceae; genus Lawsonibacter. The sequence continues at coordinate 15,086 of JAAVYL010000146.1, forward strand.
GGCGGCGCACAGGGCATACAGCGTGTTATTTTCCACAAACAGCTGTTGGCAAAAGCCCAGCAGGAGCAGCCCCGCACTCCGGAGGGGCCCCTCGTCCAGGAGCTCTCCGTCCAGCGCGGGACGGACCAGACACAGGCTGGCCAGCAGTGCGGCAGCAGGGGGGACGTAATTGAAAAACCCGGCGGCCCAGGGATAGATCTGGCAGAACATTGCCTGCGGCAGGGCCAGCGCCCCCATGGCGCACAGCAGCAGTCCCCGCCAGCCGGTCAGCCCGGTGAGCCGGGACAGCAGGGCGATTAAGGCCAGGGTAAACAGGGCGCGCATCAGCTCCCGAAGGAGGGGCCGGCTTCCGGCGGAATAGGACAGGACGTTGCCCAGAATGCGGCCGTTTACGGTGGCCCAGCGGGCGGCCACCTCCTTCAGCAGGCCGGCGGGACTGTGCAGAGAGGCGCCCAGGGCCTCCCGAAACCAGTCGTCCCCCACGATGGGGAAGAGCCGGCACAGGGCAAACAGTCCGGCGAAGAGGAGGAGCAGGCAAAGGGCGCGGCCCGCCTGATTTGTATTATGACTCAGCGGCTTCATCCATAGGCCTCCTGTGAAAAAGGCCCCCCGCCCTGCGGCGGGGAGCCTTGAACCTTTCATTGCGTCACATCAGCTTGACAGTGTAGTATACAAACAGGGCGAAGAGCCACGCAACCATCACAAACATCAGGTAATAGGCCGCGGTGCCCCCCAGAAGCATAGCCGCGATGATGACAGCCAAGCTGGCCGCGCAGGTGACCAGCAGAACGCTGTAGCTGGTCTTTTTGGGCAGGAACTGCACCGGCTCCCTGCCGATGGACAGAACGCCGTCTCTCTTCTTCAGCTGGAACACCACGTCGGTCACCACGGCAATGGCGGCGAGGAGAAGAAGGGCCTCCATGCGGCCGCTGGCCTCGTACCGGACAAACCACAGCGCCAATACAGACATGCCGCAGGCGCAGGCCGCCAGGAAGAACTCCCGCTGATAGATATAATACACCAGCGCCAGAACCGCCCACGCCACCACCAGCCAGAACAGCATGGACACGCCGGGCCCCCAGAACTTGATAATCACGTGGGCACAGACCGACACAGCGGCCAGGCCCAGAGCCAGCACCAGCTGCCAGCCGAATTTTTTTCCCTGCCTCAGCAGCCAGAAGGTCCATGCCAGGGCGAGTACCGCCGCGACGGGCGCGCCCAGGCGCAGGAAGCGCAGAACCTTGTCCAGAGCGTTGGTGATATTCACTTCATTCACGAAGTAGTTGATATAGTAGCGATTGACAAGCACCAGCAGAGCCTCCAGCACAGCTGCGCCGACAACCCAAAGCAGACCCCGCTGCAGCGCAATATCCTCCTGACGGCGGCGTTCTTCTCTCTGTTTCCTATCCATGCGTTTTCAATCTCCTTGCCATGGGCGCAGCGCCCATTTTGCGTATTGCTGATATGTCCGTAGATTCAGACAGTTTATTATTGTACCAGATGGCAGTTTTTTTTGCAAGACTTAAAACGGGAAAAGTATCCAAATTTCACAAATCATTCAAGGCATCTTCTCCCAACTGGCCAAGGAACCAGTAAAATCAAGGGTTCATGCGTTCTGCCAGGGCCGCGGCCAGCCGGACGCAGGCCTCTGCGTCGGTCAGGTCGGCGGTCTCCGCCGGGGTGTGGATATACCGGCAGGGGATGGAGATCCCCCCGGTCTGAACCCCCAGGCGGGTGGTGTGAATGGCTCCGGCGTCGGTGCCTCCCCCGCGCATGATGTCCCGCTGGACGGGGATATCCTCCACTCTGGCCAGCTCCTCCAGCCGGGCCACTATCTCCGGGTGGCAGATGACGGAGGAGTCCATCACCTTAATGGCAGCCCCCCGGCCCAGACGAGCGGTGCCGTACTTCTCCGAGCCGGGGGTGTCGTCCACATCGGTGACATCTACAGCGACGCCCATATCCGGCTCCGCCCGCCAGGCGGCGGCCCTGGCCCCCCGCAGGCCCACCTCCTCCTGGACGGTGAAGACCAGATACAGGTCGCAGGCGGGCTTCTGGATCCGCTCCAGGGCGCACAGCAGCACGGCGCAGGACAGGCGGTTGTCCAGATAGGGGCCGGTCACCCGGCTCCCCTGGACCCGGACGGGGAGATCATAGACACAGGTGTCCCCCACCTGAACCAGGCTCCGGGCCTCCGCCTCATCCCTGGCGCCGATGTCGATAAAGCACTCGTCCAGCTTCAGCTTGGCGAGGTCGGCCTTCTCCTCGGGGACGAACACCCCCCGGACGCCGTTTTTGAACCGGACGGCGGTGTAGGCCGCCTCCCTGGGGGCGACGCCCCCCAGCCGGCCCACCCGGAGGAAGCCCTCCTTTTCGATGTGGGTGATGATGAAGCCGATGGAGTCCATGTGGGCGGCAAACATCACCCGGGGGCCCGTCCCCTTTTTGCGGACGATCAGGTTGCCCAGGGTGTCGGTGACGATCTCGTCGGCGAGGGGCCGGGCCAGCTCCGCGATTTTCTCCCGAACACCCCCCTCGTCCCCGGAGGGGCCGTGGGCTCCGTTCAGGGTCTCTAAAATTTCAATCAGATCCATAGCTTCTCCTCAATCCCACCAGAAAAACCAGGCAGTGGACTGGGCCAGTCCGTCCGCCAGCGCGCCTACTGTGCCCACGCCCTGTTCCACAATGTCAGAGCAGTAGGTAAACTGTTCCCAGGCCAGCTCCATCGCCTGCTCCGGGCGCGGAGGGGCGGGCAGGTCATACTCCAATACATCATGG
>JAAVYL010000014.1 GCA_022791075.1 Lawsonibacter sp.
TGACGATTCTGGTCAGTTCTCACATCCTGGGGGAGCTGAGCAAGATCGCCACCCGGTACGGCATCATCCAACAGGGGCGGATGGTGGAGCAGATCACCGCCGCTGAGCTGGAGCAGAAGTGCACCGACTATCTGCACCTGCGCGCGGACCAGCCCCAGAAGGCGGCGGCCCTGCTGGAGCGGGAGCTCCGGCTCACCCGCTGGGAGATGCGTCCGGAGGGCGAGCTGCGCATCTACGAAACCGCAGACACCAAGGCTGTGGGGCAGCTCCTCACTCAGGCGGGGATTGCCATAGAGGAAATGGGCCTGCACCGGCAGGACCTGGAGGGCTACTTTCTGGAGCGGATGGGAGGAAACGATCATGTTTAATATGCTGCGTATGGATCTGCGCCGGCTGCTGAAAAGCCGGAGCTTTAAGGTTATTCTGCTGGTGACGGCCGGAATGGTATTGATGGTCTCCCTGATGACCGCTCTGGTGTCCGACCCGGAGAATCTGGAGGACATGGCTGCCCGCGGCGCGGAGATCGAGGAGATCGACCGCCAGATGTCGGAGGAGATTCGTAATATGACCCAGCTGAACCTGGCCCATGAGACCTTGGGCGGCGGCTTCCTGCTCATCATCGTCGGGATCGGGGTCACTCTCTTTGTCCACGGCGACTTCTCCAGCGGCTTTGTCAAGAACATCTGCTGTGCCCAGCCCCGCCGGAGCGGCTATGTCCTGTCCAAGGTGCTGATTGCCGGAGTCTACAGCGGCATTATCACCCTCCTCGGTATTCTGCTGATCCTGCTGGCCCCCTACCTGTTTGGTATGCACCCTGTACCAAACACCATCCCCGATATCCTGCAATATATGCTCTGGATGTGGCTGCCCCACTGGGCCTTTGGTGCAATGGCTCTGTTTGTCGTGCTTTTGACCCGGAGCAGCAACCTGGGGCTCCTGGCGTCTCTGGCCTCCGGCCTGGGCCTGACCGCCGCTGTGAGCGAGGTCCTGCCCCGCCTGCTCCATCTGCCCTACCCCAGCCCTTATTTTCTGTCCAGCGTTGTACGTAATCAGTGTCTGCCTCAGCCCTACCCCTCCCAGATGTGGATGGTTTTTCTCTGTTCTGTTGCCTGGGCGGTCGTTTACGGTGTTGGAAGCCTGCTGCTGATGGAGAAGCGGGATATTTAAGGAGGAATTTCCATGCTGCCTGCCCTGATTTTGACCCTTGCCGCCCTGGGGGCCGCAGTTCTGCGCCTGTGGTCCTACCGCGCTCAAATGCTGGAAATGGCCCGGATTTTGGAGGAAACTCCGGCGGAGAGCAATCTGCGCCTGACGGTCCGGATGTCCGGCGCGTGTCCCCGGCGGCTGTGCCAGGCGATGAACGCCCGGCTGGAGGAGGGGCGGCGGCTCCGCCTGGAGACCCAGAACCGGGAGCAGGAGCTGAAATACACCATGGCCTGCATCTCCCACGACATCCGCACCCCTCTGGCCGGGGCTATTGGCTATTTGCAGCTGCTGGAGGAGGAACCGGAGCATGGAGCGGAGTATCTTGGCATTGTGGGAAAACGGCTGAAGGAGCTGGAAGAGCTTTTAGAGGAACTGTTCCTCTACACCCGCTTACAGGGCGGCTCCCTTCCGCTGGAATGCAGAGAACTGGCGGCCCTGCCGCCCCTGTGGGACGCGCTGGCAGAATTTTATCCCCAGCTGGAGGCAGCCGGGGTGGAGCCGGAGCTGCGGTTTGACCGGGAGGATATGAAAATTTGGGCCAGTCCGGAGGCCCTGGGCCGGGTGTATCGGAATCTGATTGCCAACGCACTGCGCCATGGCGGCGGGGGGCTGGCCGTCTCCGGCCGGGATGGAGAGATTTGCTTTTCCAACGAGCTGCGTCCCGGCCCCAGGCCAGACCCGGAGCACCTGTTCGACCGCTTCTACCAGAGCAGCCCCGCCCGGGCAAAGGGCGGGGCCGGACTGGGGCTTTCCATTGTTCGGGAGCTGATGGAGCGGATGGACGGGCGGGTGTCCGCGCAGATTATGGGAGATATCCTGGAAATCAAGCTGTCTTTTCCCCACACATAATCATAGAGGGACATAGGGCGGACCGCCCTATGTCCCTGTTTTCTCCTGATGAAAGCTTTTCAAAGATTAGGCGCTGTTTGAAAAATGGAAATGTGCCCAACGGCGAGAAATTTTTTCACCAGACGAAGCCAATTTGACGCAGGAATACTGGATGTATTTCAAGGAAAATTGGCAAAGCATGGCGGAAAAAGAGCCGGCATTTAAGGGCGTTGTTTTAAGAATCCATGTAGGGGCGGCTATCAGCCGCCCGCGGGCGCATATTATGCGTCCCTACAAAAGCTCAACGCCCCGTTGGGCGTTTTGTCATTTTTCAAACAAGCCCTGGGAGAGCTGTGTGAATGAGGCGCTCTGCTTCCGGTATGTATCGCTGTCCTTCCGCTTCAGCTCCTGCTCCACCTGGGCCAGCTTACGCTCCAGCTCCTTGATTTTTGCCTCGCCGGTCTCGGTACTCAGCCGCTGCTCCAGCTCCTGCTGCTTCCTTTTCAGCTTTTCAATCTCCCGGTCTGCCCTGTCAGTACTGCACTTCCAGACCTCATCCCTGCCCCTTTTCTCCTCCGGGATGTACTCATCCATTACGGGCCTCACCTGACGGCCCTGGCCCTCCTCCCCGGGCCCCTGTGCCCTGGACTCCCCCGGCACCTTCTCAGCGGTTGTCACGGGCTGGACGGCGCCGGTATTCACGCCGGAAATCGGCATCATAAGCAATTCCTCCTTCAAACTTTATCAGGACCTCTGCCTGCCTAAAGTTTACCGGGCAAAGCCTGGCGCTGCAAGGCTTTTGTATTGAACTGCTCTCTGGATGTCATGAAATGCTCCGGTCAGTATAGCAGAGAAATATCTAAAGTGGGCAATCCCCAAAAGGGACTTTTTCGGTCAACGCTTGACATTCTGCAGGTTAAAAGTCTACAATGGGAAAAAGGAAGTGGATTAAATGAACTCATCCGAAAAAACCGCCGCTCTGCTGAAGCTTTTGGGACAGGCCCCCTATGTCCACAGTGTAACAGACTTGGGGGCTAAGATTGAATGCAGCAAAAGCGGCACCTTCAAGCTGCTTAACGCATTAGTAAACAGTGGTCTTGCCGCTCAGACGGTGAATCGCAAATATACTCTGGGTCCGGTCATCTACATTTTAGGCAAGACCTATGAGGATAAGATCGGCCTTTCCAGAATGGTCAAGCCCTATCTGATTCGTCTGCGGGATTTGACGGGAGAAAATGCCTCCTTCAGTATGCTGATCAACGGAAAAGCCAACCTGGTTTACCGGGAGGAGAGCCTGCAGATGGTCCGTGTGGCGGGTAACGTGGGCCAGGAGCGGCCGCTGTATGCCGGGGCCACAGGAAAGGTCCTGGGCGCGTTTCAGGAAGAGGGTACCATCCGCAAGCGGCTTATGGAGGAACCGCTGACCGCCTTTACAGAGCTGACCATTACCTCCCCTGGCGCCCTGCTGGAGGAATATGCCAGGATACGGGAGCGGGGCTACGCTATCAGCGACGGAGAGCTGAATATTGAGACCATCGGAATCGGCGCACCAATCCGGGACGATTCCGGAAGCGTATGGGCCGCCATCTCCATTGGCGCGCCAAGGATGCGGGTGGATGAGGTCAGAAGGGAACGGTATATTTTCCTGGTCAAAGAAGTTGCCGAAGAGATGTCCCGCGATTTGATGCAGGGGATCATTGGACAGTCACTGTAGAGGGAGGAGAACGGGATTAAACTGAATTTTCGTATAGGAAACTTCGCCGTCGTTTTTGATTAAAACGACGGCAAAAAACTGTTTACACATCTGAAAGCGGTCCATTTTACCCAAAAACACTTGCGTAAACCCTAATAATATGCTAGCATATAGGAGAATCAAGTTTCTTGACAGGAAACTTTAGGCTCAAATTTACCGAGGAGGAGTGCTGTAAAATGGATCTTAGCCAAGTAGAAATTTACAACAGGGAAACCGCTGAGCTGCGCACTCAGCGTGACGCTGACTACGCCGAGTATGAGGCTGCCGGCCGAATCTGGGGCCTGGTTCCCCGTGAGCGAATTACCAGAATCAGGTTTCCGCGCGTGAAGAAGGAGATTATCGACGGCTATCTGTCTATGGATGACATGTCCACCACCGTATCCGATGTGCTGGACTCCTACGGTATTGACGGCGCCATCCCCGCCTCTTATCTGAAGCCTGTCATTCCTGGCAGCAAAATCTGCGGTCCCGCCGTGACGATCCGCAACATTCCCGTCCGCAAAACCCCCACCCAGGGCGCCCATGACCACGACTTCATCGCCATGTCCACCCGAGACATCTACTACATCGGCGAGCCTGGCGACGTGCTGGTGTCTGACTTCGGCGGCAACTTAGATGTGTCCAATATGGGTGGTCAGAGCTGTACCGTGGGAAAAAGCTGCGGTTTTGCCGGCAACATCGTCAACGGCTGCTGCCGGGACGTGTCCTCCATCCGGGAATACAATTATCCCGTCTTCTCCTGCGGCACCACTCAAATTACCGGCAAATACCGCATGGAGTGCGTGGAAATGAACGGCCCTGTCACCCTGTGCGGCAAGCTGGTCGTCCCCGGCGACCTGATGGTGGCTGACGACTCCGGCGTGTGCATTGTTCCCTACGAGCTGGCCGGGCCTGTTCTGGAGGAGTGCCTGAAAATCGCCGCTGCCGAGGAGCGGATGCGTCAGCTCATTGTCACCAGGGCCCCCATCTCTGAGCTGCGCCCCCTGTTCCGCTCCCGCTACAAATAATAAAATGGAAAGTGAGAGGTAAAGTAATGAAGAAGCTTTTTTCTCTGCTCCTCGTTCTGGCTCTGTTTCTGTCCCTTCCCTCCTGTGCCGGAGGGAAGGGCAGCAATTCCAGCTCGGCGCCACCCACAGACGGCAGTGCGGCTGACGACGCGTTTCAGTTCACCCAGCCCATCACTGTAGTAGTTCCCTTCAAGGCGGGCAGCGCCACTGACAACCAGATCCGCCTGATGCAGTCCGACCTGGAAAAGGCGCTTGGAACCACCCTGGTCATTGTCAACGCCGAGGGCGGCTCCGGAACTATTGGCACCACGGAGTTTTTGAACAGCTACAAGCCAGACGGATACACCATTCTGTACACTCTGGCCACCCCCGTGGTCTACAAGCCCCTCAGCGGCGACACCTCTTATACCTATGACGATCTGACCTCTGTAGCCCGTACCTCCAGCCAGCCCATGTATCTGATTATGGCGGATTCCAACCCCATGTCCAACGCGGAGGACGTGATCCAATACCTCAAGGATAACCCGGGAAAATTTACCTATTCCCATGTGGGCAACGGCGGCAACGGGCATCTGGCGTTCGCCTCCTTCCTGATCGGTGAGGGATTCCAGGCCACCTCTGTCCCTTATCCAGGCGGCACCGCTGACTGCTACACCGCCACCATGGGCGGCGAGGTGGACTCCTGCGTCTACGGTGAAGCTGATCTGCTGACACGCGAGGGGGCACACGGCGTGATCAATTTGGGGAGTCCCTCCACTGTTGAGTCCCTGAAGGACGTCCCTACCCTGGCTGACCTGGGCTATGAGGGCTATGAGACCAATAATATGGCCGGGTTCTTTTACCACAAGGATACGCCTGCCAGTGCGGTAACCGCCTTTGAGCAGGCGGTAAAGACCGTTCTGACCGACGAGGCGTTTGTCACCCGCGCCACTGAAGCCGGTTTTGTCCCCAGCTTTGGTACTGGTACAGAAATGGACGAACAGTCTACCAGGTCCATTGAGGTCGCCCTCCCCGTTATCGAGGCAATGGGCTGAGCCACACCCGCTGCAAGCTGCAGCACGGCCCGCGTGGCGATGACCCGGCGGGCCGTGCTGTAAAGAAAGGTCGTGCAGTATGCAAAAAAAGAATTGTTTTACCTCCCTCATCTGCGCCGCTCTTTTTCTCTTTTTCCTGTTCCAGAGCAGTTCCCTCAGTGAGACTGCCGCCTGCTGGCCCCGTATGATCTGCGTGGTTGGTCTGATCCTGTCCGCACTGGAATTTGCGCTGGAAGGGATAAAATGGGTCAAGACTGCGGGGGAGCAGGAGAAGCTCTGGCCTCTCACCGGCGAGCAGACGAAACGCAGCCTGATTTTTCTGGGCCTGCTGGCCCTTTGGATCGCCGGGCTGACAACCATCGGGTTCCTGTCCAGCTCCGTCGTGGCTCTGAGCGTGATTGCCGTCATTTTCGAGCCGGTCAGGGACAGGAAACATCTGATTCGCGACGTGATAGTCTGCGTTCTGTTCGGAATTTTGTTCTATGTCACCTTCAAGCTCCTGGGTATTCACTTCCCCAGGGCGCTGCTGATTTAAGGAGGGGCCATATATGCAAGAAATTTTGACCTATTTCATACACGCCCTGGCCCCCGCCAACTTAATGGTGATCCTGCTTGGAACTGTGGTGGGCATTATCGTGGGCGCTTTGCCCGGATTCACCGCTACAATGGGCATTGCCATCCTGATTCCACTGACCTACACCTGGGATGCCACAACCGCCTTGATTTTCCTGGGCGCCATCTACTGCGGCTCCATGTACGGCGGCTCCATCTCCGCCATTCTCATCAATACACCGGGCACCGCCGCAGCCGCCGCCACTGCTATGGACGGCTACGCCATGACCAGGCACGGCCGGGCCCACGAGGCTCTGACCGAGGCCGCCGTGGCCTCCTTCTGGGGCGGCCAGGCCAGTACCATCGCCCTGCTGTTTTTCGCCCCCGCCATGGCAAAATGGGCTTTCCACTTCGGCGCTCAGGAAAAATTTCTGATGGCTGCATTTGGCTTAACCATTATCGCTTCCCTGTCTGCCAGGAGTATTCTTAAAGGGCTGATGATGGGGTGTGTTGGGCTGCTGATTGCCTGTATCGGTATGGATCCGGTTATGGGCCGGGCCCGTTTCACCTTTGGCAGCACCTACCTGATGGGCGGTATCACCATGATCCCCGCGGTCATCGGCTTGTTCAGCGTGTCTCAGGTCTTTGGGACCTTAAAAGACTCCCTGAAGCCTGCCAGCCCAGACGAAGTGGCCCGGTACAAGTCCTCCCGCATCCATTTGAAGGACTTCTTTCGCTACCCAATCACCTATTTGCGGTCCTCTGTTATTGGCATTATTGTCGGTATCATCCCCGGGACTGGCGGCGATGTGTCCAGCTATGTGGCCTACAACATGGGTAAAATGTTCTCCAAGGAGCGAGAGCAATTCGGAGACGGAGCCCGTGAGGGCGTGGCCTGCTGTGAAGCGGCCAACAACGCGGTTACCGGCGGAACCCTCATTCCCACCCTGACTCTGGGTATTCCCGGCAACGCCACCACTGCAATCCTGTTGTCCGGCCTGACCATCCACAGTCTAACCCCCGGCTACAGCCTCTTTACCACTGGAAAGGACGTTACATACCCCTTTATTATGGCCTTATTTCTGGCAAATGTGGCCTTTGTCATCATTGGCCTGCTGGGGGCGAAGTACTTTGCCAGAGTCACCCTGACCCCTCAGAACATCCTGTCCGCCTGCGTGCTGAACCTGAGCCTTATCGGCTGCTACGGTGTGCGGGGCAATGTGCGGGACGTGTATACAATGCTGGCATTCGGTGTAATTGGCTATCTGCTCAAGCTCTACAGGTTCAACATCGTGCCCATTGTATTGGGCATGATCCTGGGCGACATTGCAGAGGAGGCCCTTCAGCAGGGCCTGATCCTCTATGAAAACAACCTCCCGGCTATGTTTTCCACCTTCTTCCAGCGCCCCATCTGTATCGCACTGATGCTGCTGATGGCAGCTTCTATCTGTGTCCCTATTGTGATGGAGCACAGGAACCGCCCCCGGCAAGGGGGGTAAACCCGTTACAGATGCCGCAGATTGACGCGGTACTCCCGCAAATCATCCTCCCTCACGGTTTCAATAATCTTATCAAGCGCCGCAGAGAGGGCTTCCCTATCCTCCGGCAGGGTTCCCTGGAGCTGGAAGGCGTTTGACGCGCCTAAGGCAGCAAATTTGACGGGTATTTTCAGGTTTTCAAGCAGCGTGCGAATTTCCCTGTATTTTTCAAGTTCGCTTTCCTCCCTCCAGCTGCCGCGCTGAATCTCCTGGTAAAGCGCCGAGTCCGGGTAAACAGTCAGCATATTGACGCCGATGCGTGTCGGGTGGACCTGGCTGCAAGCATTGGCGGTCGCCTTTGCACCAGCCTCTCCACGGCCGGAGCCGGAGATGCCCGCCAAGTAGAAGAAGCTGTAATGAATACCGGCCCGGTCTAACCGCCGGCACTGTTCTACAAGATCAGCGGATGTATACCCCTTATTCATAAACTGCAAAGCCTCATCATCGCCGGTCTCAATCCCGATTGTCAGGCCATCATATCCGGCCTGATGAAGGGACGCCAATTCCTCGTCCGACTTTAACGCAACATCCGTAACCCGGGCAAAGCATCCAACCGTCGTGATCGAAGGAACGTATTTCCGGATCAGGCCAGCAATAGCCATAAGTCTCTTATACTTCAGCACAAAAGGATTTGCCCCCGTCAAAAAGGCCCGCCGGATGGGCTCCGGCCCGGGTATTCCCTGTAAACGGGCTGACAGCATGGAAATAGGGTCCGTACTCCAGAGCTGTGCTTCCTGCAAATCGCACTCAATGTCCTCCAGGGGAGACATTCTGAATTGGAACGGCAAATCGTTATAGAGCGTACAGAATTTACATTTGTGGTGGGTGCAACCTGCCGTTGCCTCAAGCAGCAGCGAGGAAGCCTCATATGGCGGCCTCCATATTGTTCCAGTGTAGTGCATAACAGAACCTCCTTGCTTTTTTGGCATTATACCACGGTACGGAGAAATAAAAAGTACGGTACTTTTTTGCAGTACCTTGCTTTTTTGACGCGGTGGCAATATAATGCTGCCAGGAGGTCATGCAAAATGAAGAAAACGGAGGCTGCAATCCAGCGATGCAAAACAATGTCAACCCTTCAAAAAATTTTAGGCGGTAAGTGGAAGCTTGAAATTCTCTACTATATAGCCTTCTGCGGTATCCATAGATTTGGCGCATTACGCCGTCAGCTCGGTGAAATAACCGAATCCTCCCTGACAAAGCAGCTTCGGGAGCTGGAAGCTGACGGCTTTCTGATCCGGCACGATTTTAAAGAAATTCCGCCGCGGGTGGAATATACCCTGTCTGATCTGGGCCGGAGCTTTATGGACGTTATCGCATATATGAAAGCCTGGGGAGAGCAGAATCTGCCGGAGGGAACATAGATTCTCCCCTCCAGAGGCCAGTCGTATCATGCCGGTTGATTGCCGGGGCAATTTCTTTGCGCAAAAACGCCGCAGAGATGGTCAAGCCATCCCTGCGGCGTTTTTTATCCTGGATCAGTCTGTCTATGATGGTCGCCATCCTGCGCCCTGTTATTCAAAATTCGCCGTGATACTCCCCCGCTGAAGAATATGGGGGGTTGCTTTTTTCAAAAAGCGCCTCTTGCGGGTGTGGGCACTTAGTTTGATTTTGCAGTCCAGGGCGTAAACAGTAAAGCGATACGTATGCGTTTTCCCCTTCGGCGGTTTCGGTCCTGCATATCGGTGAAAGCCATATCCGATCCCCTGGCAGGCGCCATCCAGCTCCCGGACACGGCCTCCAGCGGGGATACCGCCCCTTATCTCATTGGCGGCGGGAATGTTCCAGATGAGCCAATGGGTAAAGCTTTTGATGGGATGCGACAGATCCTCCAGGGTGATTGCAAGTGTTTCGGCCTGGGGAGACAGGTTTTTCAAAATAAACTCCGGCGACATGTCCTGCCCGCGCCCGGTATTTTCTATCGGAAATACCCCGCCGTTCTCTATGCCGGTACAGACAAATTCCAGTGTGCTGGTTCCCATACTGCCCTCCTGTATTCATTTGGTGTTTTTTTCTTCGGAATAGTTCAGGCACATTATAGCACAATCGATAAAAAAGGTGTACGATAAAAGCAGTCCATGCCGTCCAGTTACGTTATCATTCCGTCCAGTCACGTCAACCAGACTTACCTTGGCGGCTATTTGACCGAATAAACAAGCAGAGGAACAGCGATATGGTAAGAATAGCAATTTGTGAAAACGAAGCCCCAACCCGCGCCTATCTCACGGCTCTGATTCAGGCGCAGGGCTGCCCTTGCGAGATTGTGGAGTACGCTTCTGCCAGTGACTGCCTTGCAGATCACCGGGGCATTGATCTGCTCCTTCTGGATATTGAGCTGGGCGCCAACGGCCTGGACGGTATGGCGCTGGCCCGGAACATCAGAGAAGGCAGCCCGACCGCCCAGCCGGTCATTATTTTCGTGACCGGCCATGAGCGGTATGTGTTCGACGCCTTTGATGTGGGGGCGTTTCAATACCTGCTGAAGCCAGTAAATGAAGAGAAATTCGCACAGGCTTTCGCCCGGGCTGTGGAGCAGATCAGGGCGGGCCGTGACCAGCCAAAGGCCTCCCATGCGCTCACCCTCCAATCTGCCGGCACCAGCCGGACCGTGCCGCTGAACAGTATTTACTACATTGAAAGCAGCGATCACAAGGTTGTGCTGCACCTGAAAGACGGGGAATTTTCCTGCTACGCGAAAATCCGTGACCTGGAGGCGGAGCTGGGCGATCAATTCTGCCGTGTCCACAAGGGCTATCTCGTCAACCTCGCCTATGTGGAGGGGTACAGCAAAACGGAGCTGACTTTGACCAACAGGGAAAAGCTGTTGATCTCCAAATACAAATACCAGGACTTTGTGAAGGCGCACCTCCGCTTCTTGAAAAGAGGGGCCGGCCTATGAGTGAGACAGGATTTTATACGTTCAATCAGGCGTTTTCCGTGGCTGCACAGCTGCTGTACGCCGGGCTGCTTACCGCCTTTTTTCAGCCCTTCGTCCCGCAGGACAAAAAGCGGCGTGGGCTGCTCCTTGTTTTTTTCGTCTACATTCTGTTTGAGATTGTCTGCAACCGGGCGGCGCTCCCCCAAGGCTCCTTCGGGCTGATCCTGATGGTGATGCTGCTGGCGGCATCCAGGTGGATCGGACTGGAAAAACCGTCTGTGTTCCTCCTGACGCTGCTCTACTTCAACGCCAGAATTTCCAGCGGCCTGATGGTGCAAAGCCTGTATTTTATTGTGGAGCGGTCAGTCCCCTACCAACTGGAACCGCCAGAGGCGGTCTTTCTCCGCGCCGCCCTGCTGGTCATGCTGTTCCTGCTGTCCCACGCCTCCATGCTGGCCGTTATGCTCTATGCCCTCCAGCGTCAAATGCGAAAGCAAAGCATGACGCTTCACCGGCGGGAGCTGTGCTATGTCAGCCTGGTGCCAACGGCGGGGATTTTGTTCGGACAGGTGATCTCCCGACTGCTGATCGAGTTCAAGGACGGTGTTCTGTTCCAGCTCTACGAGCGCCACCCGGCGTTTTTGGCAGTGATCCCGGTGCTGGCCCTGCTGTTCTACGTGGGGGCCTATCTGACCATCGCCTTTCAGCAGGGCATGGCGGCGCTGCGGGAGGAACAGGCCGCTCTCTATGCGGAACACCAGCAGACACAAGCAATCCGGGCGCGCATCCATGAGGCGGAGCAGTTTTATACCCGCATCCGCCAGCTGAAACATGAACTGCGGGGCCACCTGACCAACATCAAGGGCCTGGCACAGAGCGGCGAATACGCCAGCCTGGGGGACTATATCGCCAAAATGGACGAGAGCATGGGCTGCTTTGAACTGACCCTTCAGACGGGCAACCCGGTTACCGATGTGATTGTCAACGATATGCGGCAGCGGAGTCTTGATTTGGGCATCCGCTTCCAGGCGGATTTCCATTACCGGTCGCCGGGGTATGACGCCTTTGATGTGGGCATCATCCTGCAAAACCTCCTGCAAAATGCGTTAGAGGCCTGCGGGAAGGTCAGCGAGGGTGAGCGGTTTATTGTACTGACTGGAAAGAGAAAAGGGCGCTTTTTTCTGATTGAGGTCAAAAACTCTTTCGTGGGCGAGGTGGTATTCGGGGAGGACGGTTTGCCCGTCACGACGAAGCGGGAGGACGCCCCCATGCACGGCATCGGCCTGTCCAACGTGCGCCGGGAGGCGGAGAAGTATATGGGAGAATTGGAGCTGAAAGCAGTTCAGCAGGAATTTTCCGCAACGGTTCTATTGCAGGAAAGGAGCAGTTTATGAGCGGCATGATTGATTGCAGATATTTGAACAGGATGTATAGCCCTTTGCCCGAAAACCGCACCGTTCGGAGTGGGTTGGCGCGGACTTCCAGCTTTCTGGATATGGCTGCAAAGGCTGGCAGGGGTACGGCTGACGTGCTGGAGGTCAGCGGTAAGCCAGAAGTTTCCGAAACAGATGAAACATCAAATGTGGACGCCTATCTGGAACATTTGGAAAAGAAATATGGGCGGGTTACAATCGAAAGCATTGGGAAGGATCAGGCAAGCCTTGAAAAAGCGGGCAAGCGCATGAGCGGCAGCGATGTTGTGATCGCGCCCAATATCTTGCAGGAAATGGCCGGCGATCCGAAAAAGGCGGCTTATTACGAGCAGAAGATTGATTACTTTTTCACGGATGTTATTCCCAACGGCAAGGCGTTTGCGGCATCCGTGGGGCTGACCTTTGAGCCGTGCGGTGTAGTGGTTCACGAAGATGGAAGTGTAACCTACATCTGCGGAGGCGGGGATCCCCCGGAGCGTGTGGCCGAGGTGAACAGGATCAACACGGAAAATGCCAAGAAAAAAGCGGAGCAGCAGCGGCAGTATCAGGAGCAGGCCGCCGCAGCGGCGGCACAGCGCAGGGCCATGCGGGAGCGTACCGCAGCGGCGGAGGTATTGGAAAAATCCTTTTCCAATATCGGTGATTTGCTGAAAACGCGGATGGTATCTGCCCCCGCTATCACGCCGGAGATTTCTTTACCGGCAGGAGCGGATATGTTTTTCCTCAATATGGTATGAAACAGGAAGGGTGATACAATGAGCAATACAATTCAACCAAGTTACGGGACACAGACATACAGCTCCCCCACAAAGGCCCGTGAAACAAAGCAGACAGGGACGCGGGGCA
>JAAVYL010000147.1 GCA_022791075.1 Lawsonibacter sp.
GGCAACCAGGTATATATCAAGCCGGAAAACATGCAGGTCACCGGGGCATATAAAATCCGCGGGGCCTACTTCAAGTGCTCCGCCCTCTCCGATGAGGAGAAGGAGCGCGGGCTGGTGACCGCCTCGGCGGGCAACCTCGCCCTGGGGGTGTCCTTCGCCTCCCGGGGGGCGGGGGTGTCGGCATCCTTCTTCATGCCATCCACCACACCACTGGTAAAGGTGAACAATACCAAGGACTACGGGGCCAAGGTGGTCCTCCACGGCGAGGTCTTTGACGACGCAGCCGCGCTGGCCGCTCAGCTGGCCCAGGAGGAGGGACTGACCTATGTCCACCCCTTCAACGATTTGACCCTGGCCACCGGCCAGGGCACCATTGCCTATGAAATCTTTCAGGACCTGCCCGATGTGGACGTCATCCTGGTGCCCATTGGCGGGGGCGGACTGGCCGCCGGCGTTTCCACCCTGGCCAAGCTGCTCAACCCCCATGTGGAGGTTGTGGGCGTGGAACCCACCGGCGCCGCCTCCATGAAGGCCAGCCTGGAGGCCGGACATGTGATCACCCTCCCCACTGCCACCACCATTGCCGACGGCGTGGCGGTAAAGACCCCCGGCGACCTGGTCTTCCCCTTTGTCCAGAAAAATGTGGACCGTGTGCTGGCCATTGACGACAGCGAGCTGGTGGAGGCCTTTTTGGACATTATGGAGCGGCATAAGATGGTGGTGGAAAACGCGGGCCTGCTCACCGTGGCCGCCCTGCGCCACCTGGGCTGTGAGGGAAAAAACGTGGTTTCGGTCCTGTCCGGCGGCAATATGGACGTGATTACCATGTCCTCTCTGGTCCAGCACGGTCTGATCTCCCGGGGGCGCATCTTCACATTTGCCGTTCAGCTCCCCGACCGCCCCGGCGAGCTGCTCCGGGTGGCCAAGGTGCTGGCCAACAACAACGGCAACGCCATCAAGCTGGAGCACAACCAGTTTGTCAATATCAACCGCCAGTCCGGCGTGGAGCTGCGGGTCACCCTGGAGGCCTTTGGGCATGACCACAAGGAACAGATTCTCAACGCACTGCGGGCCGAGGGCTTCCACGCAGTGGAGACCGACACCGGAGATTTTTATAATTGATTGTCCTCTGCCGCCCGCCGGGGAACCAGGAACAGTCCCCCGGCGGACGGCTATCTGAAAGCGGCGGGCCGGCCGGCCGGCTGAGGACGGGTTTGGGCCGTGGGCTCGGCCTGGAGCAGTCCGCCCGCACCGGGGCCCGGGAACGCATCGCGCCCTCTCTCCGCTGAGCTATCCTATGCGCCGGGGCTGTCCCCAGCGCCTGTCCCACAAGAGGAGGAACCTGCCATGATAAAAATTGCCCCTTCTATCCTGTCCGCTGACTTCGCAAACCTGGAGCGGGACATTCAAAGGGTCTCCAGCGCGGACTACCTCCACGTGGATGTGATGGACGGCGCTTTTGTGCCCAACATCACCATCGGCGTGCCGGTCGTAAAATCCATCCGGGCGTGTACTGACATGCTTCTGGACGTCCACCTGATGGTGGAAAAGCCGGTGCGGTATGTGGAGGCCTTTGCCAGGGCGGGGGCGGATATGCTGTCCGTCCATCTGGAGGCGGACCACCCCACCCGCATTGCGGAGGCACTGCGTATTATGGACGACTGCGGCGTGAAAAAGGCTGTGGCTCTGCGGCCCATCACCAAGGCGGAGGCTGTCCTGCCCTATATCGACCAGCTGGACCTGGTCCTGGTGATGACGGTGGAGCCGGGCTTCGGCGGCCAGGCCTTTATGGACAGCCAGCTGGACACCATCCGCAAGGTCCGCGCCATCATCGAAAGCCGAAACCCCGCCTGTGAGCTGGAGGTGGACGGCGGCATCGCTCCGGGGACCGCCCCTCTGGTGGCCGGGGCCGGAGCCAATGTGCTGGTGGCCGGCTCCGCCGTATATGGGGCAGCCGATATCCCTGCCGCCATCGCGGCCTTGAGAGGTGCCGTGTAGAGGCGGCCTGCGGCCGCCAAAGCTTGCAATTCGTCCGGGCGGCCGCAGGCCGCCCGCATCCACATGGAGGTCCTTCCCATGCAGTACTTTCCCCCCGCCCTTGAAAATCTCGTAGAGCACTTCGCCAGGCTGCCCGGCGTGGGCGTCAAATCCGCCCAGCGGCTGGCCTTTTATGTCCTGTCTCTGTCTGAGGAGGAGACCGCCGCCTTTGCCCAGGCCATCACCGGGGCCAAGGCCTCCATCCACTGCTGTCCCGTCTGCCAGAATCTGACGGAGGGCGAGGGCCCCTGCGCCATCTGCGCCAGCGCCAAGCGGGACGGAAACACCATCTGCGTGGTAGCCGACCCCAAGGACGTGATCGCCATGGAGCGCAGCCGGGAGTATACCGGGTTGTACCACGTGCTCCACGGGGTTATCTCTCCCATGAATCATGTGGGGCCGGACGACCTGCACATCCGTTCCCTGCTGGAGCGGGTCGCCGCCGGGGGAATCGAGGAGGTCATCATGGCCACCAATCCGGACACCGAGGGTGAGGCCACCGCCATGTATCTTTCCCGGCTGCTCAAGCCCTTCCAGGTGAAGGTCACCCGGCTGGCCTACGGCATCCCCGTGGGCAGCCACCTGGAGTATGCCGACGACGCCACCCTGGTCCGCGCTCTGGAGGGGCGCAGGGAGATATAAAACAGACGCCCGGCGGACTACAGTCCGCCGGGCATTTTTTATTCTCCCTCGCTGCCGGAGGAGGCAGCGTCTCCGCCGGAGGACGCCTCGCCGCTGTCCTCTACTGTAGCTTCTGCTTCCGAGGTCTCTCCTGTGCTCTGTTCCTCATCCTCCAGAACGCTCTTGCATTCCTTCTCGTCCTTTTTGGGCGGCTTGCGCAGAGCGAGCGCGATCTGATAGCCCTTGGGATCATGTATCATCAGATACTGTTCATCCTTCGGCGGGATCCGCTTGCCCCTCATCATGCGCGCGGCGATCTCCAGGCACTTCATTTTGGTCTTCATTTCCTGGGCTTCCGCTTCCAGCTCTCCGCTCTCCCCGCCCGCTCCGTCCAGCATATCCAAAATACTGGCGGTCTTCTTCTCCTTCTTCCCGGTGAGCAGGGCGGCCTCTGCCCGGGCCCGCTGTTCGTCCATTGCCTCAACCCACTGTCGGGACAGCTCCACCCGGTCCGTGGCCGGACGGTCCGCACCGGCCGCCTTGTTCCCCCTGCCCTCAGCCGGACGTGCGGGGGTAAAGCTGGTATTTTCTCCTCTCAGTACACGCCGTATCTCCATGGTCTGTGCCTCCTGTCCCGTTTATTCCATCTCGTCTCCGTCCAGCTCCTCCAGCTCATCGGCCAGAATCTGGGCGGCAATGTCCTGGCATTTCTGCTGTAACTTCAGCTTCTGGGATATTGCCTCCAGCTCCTCCTCGCTCTTGGCGCTGTCCAACAGCTCAGGAGCGGGGCTGGGCATTCTCGCCCGGGCCGCCTTCACATACAGCGCCATCGCGGCCTCCACCTTCTCCTCCTCCTCCCGCTCTTCAAACCTGAGTGCCACCTCAAACCGGTCGGTGAGGCCCCGGCCCTCCGGCCTTGCCGCGGCAGCTTCCTTCCCCTCCACAGTGTCCAGCGTCTCCATACCGAAGCCCTCCCCTTTGTAAAATCTACTGGTTATATCGGCAGGCAGGCGGAAAAACTTTACCCTTACAGTTTCACGGGGATCCGTCTCCCGACGGCCAGCTCCCCCGGCCTGACTGTACATTCCAGGGCCAGAACCTCCACTCCGGTCCCCGCCGCCTGGCGCAGGGCCGCGCCAAACTCCGGATGGGTGACGTCGTTGGGCTCCACATGGTCCATCCCCTCCATCTGGACGACAAAGCACACCCCGGCGCCATAGCCCGCCGCCCGGGCCAGCATCAGCTCCTCCAGGTGTTTTACTCCCCGGAGCGTCGGGGCGTCCGGGAAGCGCGCTGTACCGTCCGTCTCCAGCGTGACCCCTTTTATCTCCCAAAACCCCCGGCGGACCTCCCCGCCTTCTGATAGCTCCCAGTAATAATCGAACCGAGAATTACCATAAACAGTCTCTGGACGCAGGACGGTGGGCACAAACCCCAATCCCCCCGCCGCCGCCCACTCCCCAAAGACCCTGTTTGGGGCCTGGGCGTCCATGTTAATGAGCAGGGAGCCCCTGGAACGGAGTTTTTCCACTGCAATCAGGTCGTATTTGGTCTTCCGCGCCGGATTGAGGCTCTCCTCCAGCCAGACCCGGACGCCGGGAATCAGCAGTTCCCGGCACCGCCCGGTGTTTTTTACATG
The DNA here is from genome assembly GCA_022791075.1 of Lawsonibacter sp. GTDB lineage: Bacteria > Bacillota > Clostridia > Oscillospirales > Oscillospiraceae > Lawsonibacter. The sequence continues at coordinate 4,298 of JAAVYL010000147.1, forward strand.
GCAGACCTCCGTCCGGCCCCCCACCTCCACATGGGCAATGAACCGGTTGGGGCGGGACTGAAAGATGCCCGGCAAAATTTTTCCATAAATCATCCTGTCTCTCCTGTTCAGTAAATACACTTTACTATCCTTGATCTGTCACTCCGTATCCGGGCCGCACGCTGTCATGTGCAGCCGCCTTACAGCACGCCGCGCCGGCAAACTGAGCACTGGAAATCTCTCCGCCCCTGTGGTATAATCCATCTCACCCCAAACTTTAAAAAGGAGAATGAGCATGTCCTGTAAAGAGGAGTTTATTGAGATTTTCAAGGCCCACATCACCCGCGAGGGGGCGGACAAGCTGCTGGACTATCTGGAACACAGATGCGATTTCTTTACCGCCCCCGCCTCGGCCCGCTACCACGGGGCCTACGAGGGCGGACTGTGTGAGCACAGTCTGAACGTATACCACTGTCTGGTGGACTACCTCCAGCGGGAGCGGGTCCAGGAGCTCTACGGTCTGGAATACAGCGGCGAGTCCATCGCCATCGTGGCGCTGTGCCACGACCTGTGCAAAATCGGCTGCTACAAAAAAGGGTTCCGCAACGTGAAAGACGATGCCACCGGCAAATGGGAAAAGGTCCCCACCTACACCTTCGACGACCCCCTGCCCTATGGCCACGGGGAGAAGAGCGTGTACATCACCAACGGCTTCATCCGCCTCACCCGGGAGGAGGCCATGGCCATCCGCTGGCACATGGGCTTCTCCGGCCCGGAAGACAGCCGCATGGTGGGCCAGGCTCTGCAAAAATATCCGCTGGCCTTCGCCCTGGCCACGGCGGATATGGAGGCGTCCTACTTTCTGGAAAACGAGGAGTAAACGACAAGACCGCCCGGATTCGGGCGGTCTTGCTGGTTACATAAGGGCCAGCCGGTGCTCCGGGATGTAGGGGCGCAGAACGGGCACGTTCGGCAGGGCGGAGAGGAGCAGCTCACCCAAAACCGCACAGGCAATCAGCTCCGCCAGACCAACGGTTACGATGTTAAGGGCGTAGGCCGTCCAGAAGCCAGGTCCAAATCCCGTGGCATACCAGGCGATTTCCGCGCCTACAATCAGGGCGTTGCAGAGCACCGGGGGCAGGGGGGCCAGCCAGCGGCTGGGCATGTGCTGGGTGAGGATACAGGCCAGCAGAGTAGCCAGAGTTCCAAACACGATGTCCAGAGGATATGGAGAAAACAGGTTGACGATGAAGCAGCCCACAACCAGCCCCGGCGTAGCGGCTGGAAACAGGAAGGGCAGCACCGTCATGGCCTCTGACACCCGCAGCTGGATTTCTCCATAGGCGGGCAGAAGCATGGTGACTGCGGCGTACACCGCCGCAATCAGGGCGGCCAGGGTCAGGTCTCGGATTGTGAATTTGCGCATAAAAAAACCTCCATTTTTTGTTTAGAGAACGGCGGAAAGCCGCCGAACGAACACCGGGCTGATAAATTTCCCGGCGCTTGGACGAGATGGCAAGAACTCGTCAAGAGGTATTATAGCATATATTGAGAGACTTGTCCAGCCTTGCACTTCCGTTCTCAAACGTATAAAATGTAAGAAATCCGTAAGAGATATCCCCCTTGTTTTGTAAGAAGTTTTTGCTATCCTGTCACCAGCGAACGAGGAAGGAGCAATTCAATGAGTGAGCATGAGACCATCCTGGTGGTGGACGACGACCGGGAAATTGTGCGGGCGATTGCCGCGGCCCTGGAGAAGGAGGGCTACCGGGTCCTCCAGGCCTACGACGGCATGGAGGCCATCGACCTGGCCCTGGACCCCGGCCTGCGCCTGATCCTCATGGACGTGATGATGCCCAGGCTGGACGGGCTGTCCGCCGTCCTGCGCATCCGGGAGCGGCGCAACCTGCCGGTCATCGTTCTGTCAGCCAAGAGTGAGGAGAGCGACAAGGTGCTGGGCCTGTCCATGGGGGCGGACGACTATGTGACCAAGCCCTTCAGTATGCAGGAGCTGGTGGCCCGGGTGCGAAGCCAGCTGCGGCGGTATACCCGCCTGGGGGACGTGAACACCGCCCCCGCCGGCCTCATTGCCAACGGCCGGCTGGCCTATCATCCAGACAGCCGGGAGTTGACGGCCGACGGCGAGACGGTAAAGCTCACCAACATCGAGACGGGAATTATTGACCTGCTCATGCGCAACCTGGGCCGGGTCTTCCCCGCGGAGGAGATTTACCGGCGGGTGTGGGGGGAGGAGGCCTGGTCCTCCGAGAACACCGTGATGGTGCACATCCGGCGCATCCGGGAAAAAATTGAGCTCAATCCTCGTGAGCCAGACTATTTAAAGGTGGTGTGGGGCATTGGATACAA
>JAAVYL010000148.1 GCA_022791075.1 Lawsonibacter sp.
ACCCGGACCCCGTCATTGTGGCCGGCGCCATTATTATGGAGCTGCCCATGGTGGACCGGCTGGACCCCGCCTTCTATGAGACTGTGAAGGATGGAGATTCCATTGTCGTCAACGCCGACGAGGGCTATGTGGAGATTCTGTAACAACTGATATCCCTATTGAACAGGCAGATGCTGTACCCGAAAGCACACGATGCAAATCAAAGAAAACCACCCGCAGGGAGCCCTCAGCCCCTGCGGGTGGTTTTTCCTGTGCTACAGGTACAGCCCCGCCTGATATGTAACCATGACCTGATGTCCCGCCGCGGTACGGTCTCTCCTCTGGAAGCTCGCAGTTCTTACGGGGATCATCTTCTTGACCATCTGTCCGCCCACAGAGCCGGCCTGCTTGCTGGTCAGATCGCCGTTGTAGCCCTGCTTCAGGTTGACACCAACCTCGTTGGCGGCCTCCATCTTAAACTTGTTCATAGCCTCGCGGGCGTTGGGAACCATAATCTTGTTGCTATTGCTGTTAGACATGATTTGTCTCTCCTTTTCATTCACATTTTTGTTTGTCTTGGATGGAACATCCGAGCATAGTTTGAGCCGTCTGCACTTTTCTATGCGAATGGGTTTCTGGTAAGTTTAGGCTGTCATCAGCAGGGTAAAGGAGCTTTTTTAAAGCTGAGATAAGCAGGTCAATCAAACGGCACGAAAAATTTTACTGGAGTCTGGAACTTTTTCCTGGATTATGCGTCTACATTTTAAAGAAGATTTCGAGAAAAGGGAAGAAGCCGTTTAGAAGCTGTTTCTTAAGAAACATTTAATTATTTGTAACCGCATTGTAGTTGTTTTGCTTTACCTGAGGGGCATATAATCTTTTCCAGTGGACAACGCAGGTCCGCGCTCCGGAGGGAGGCGGGCCGTCATGATAGACAGGAGGAAGCTGCTATGCCAGAAGTAACCCAAATGAAGGACACACAAACTGCCGCCCCCGCGCCGGAGGCGGCCCAGTCTGCACCTGCTGCGCCGGAGGCGCCGCAGGTCTCTGCGCCCCCCACGCCGCCGCCGGTCAGAAGGAAGCCGGCAGGCAAAGGCCGGAAAAAGATGATAAAGCGTGTCATTGCTCTGGTGGTGATTCTGGCCATTTTGAGCGGGGCAGGCTTTGGAATGTGGTATCTGGTTTTCCGGGAGGAGGACAGTCTGGGCGAGGCGATGGTAGACAAAGCCCAGATCGGCACGATTCAGAGTGTGGTCCAGGGCTCCGGTACTGCTGTGCCCAAGGAGTCGGCCGCCATTTCGCTGACTCAGAGCGGTGTGGTGCAGGAGGTCTATGTCACCGGCGGCCAGACTGTGATGGCGGGGGACCCTCTGTATTCCATTTTCAGCCAGGCGGCGGAGGACGCCCTCAAGTCCGCCCGGGACGGGGTGACAGACGCCCAGCGGGCAGTGACCTCTGCCCAGGATGATCTGACCAAGCTCCAGCGGGATTTGGCTGAGCTGATTGAGAGCCGGAATGATTTGACGGTGAAGGCACCGCATGACGGCAAGATTTTGGAGTATGAGAACTACACTGTGGGCAAGGACGCCTCTCCCGGCAAGGTCTGCACCCTGGTCAACGACCAGACGCTGAAGCTTTCCCTCTACTTCAGCTACGCCTATGAGGACAGCATCTATGTAGGTCAGAACGTCAAGGTGGCGGTTCCCGCTGTGATGCAGGTGTGCGACGGCTGGGTGGAGAAAATCAACAAGGTGGAGTTTATCTCCACTGAGGGCGGCACCTTCTTTGAGGTGGTGATCCACCTGAAGAACCCCGGTGCTCTCACTGAGGGCATGACCGTCACTGCCACCATGGCTGACGGCGCCGGCAATGAGATCTATCCCTACTCCGACGGGAAGCTGGAGTACTCTGAAAAGTGGGACGTGGAGCTGAAGGTAACCGGTCCTGTGCTGTCAGTGAACCTGAACAAATATGCGCAGGTGAAGGCGGGGCAGGTTCTGCTGTCCGTAGGGGAAAAGGACCTGAGCGAGCGAATCCAGGACAAGCAGGAGGAAATTCGCCTGAAGCAGGAGGATATTGTCGCCCGGCAGCAGGCTGTAGAGGAGGCAGTGACTAAGGTGGAGGAGGCCCAGAAGGCACTGGAGGACTTTAACGCTGTGGCCCCTATCAGCGGTCAGGTATTCTCCTGCACCATCAGCCCCGGCCAGGAGGTAAAGAGCGGTGACACTGTGATTACCATCTCCAACACCGTTACTATGGTGGTGGATATCCAGGTGGACAGCCAGAACATCGGCTTTATCCAGGCAGGCATGACCATGGAGCTCATGGATGAGCAGGGCAACCCGGTAATGGGCACTGTGACCAATGTGGCCATGTCAGGAGAGGTGGGCACCGGCACCACCACCTACCCGGTCCAGCTGGAGGTGGACAACTCCATGGGCACCATCTATAACGGCTCCTGGATGCGGTATAAGCTGGTCACCGCCGAGTCAGTGGACTGTGTTTATGTTCCCAACCAGTGCGTCAAGCGGGTCAACGACGTAAACGGCGAAAAGCTGTCTGTGGTATTCATCCAGGCGGACAGCAAGCCGGAGAACGCCCTGGAGCTGGACCCGGAGACCCTGGGGACCTCCATGCCTGCCCCCTCGGAGGGCTTTTGGCCCGTTCCAGTGACCACTGGCCTGAGCGACATCTATAATTGCGAGATCATCGAGGGGCTGGAGCCTGAGACCGTGGTCTTCAGCGGACGGTCAACCAGCGAGGAGCCCGGCATGGGCGGCGGCATGATAATCGGATAAGGGGGCTGCGCCATGCTCATTGAAATACAGGATATTTTTAAGATATACAATGAGGGGAAGGAGAGTGAGGTCCGGGCTTTGGACGGGGTTTCCCTGGAAATTGACCGGGGGGAGTTTGTTGCTATTGTTGGCCAGTCCGGCTCCGGCAAGTCCACCATGATGAATGTGCTGGGCTGCTTGGACGTCCCCACCTATGGGGAGTACTATCTGGATGGACATGATATCGGCTCCTTGTCCGACCGGGAGCTGGCCCGCATCCGCAACCGGGAGATCGGCTTTATCTTTCAGGGCTACAATCTGATCCAGGAGCTGGACGCTTTGGAGAACGTGACCCTGCCCCTGATCTATCAGGGCATATCCGTCTTCGACCGGGAGGACCGGGCCATGGAGGCCCTGTCCCGGGTGGGCATGGCGGAGCGGGCCCATCACCGGCCCTCAGAGATGTCCGGCGGCCAGCAGCAGCGGGTGGCTATCGCCCGGGCCATTGCCACCCGTCCCCCCATTATAATGGCTGACGAGCCCACCGGCGCCTTGGACTCCAAGACGGGCCGGCATGTGCTGGAGATTCTCCGTCAGCTCAATGGAGAGGGCTCCACCATCATCCTCATTACCCATGACGACGGTATTGCTGCCCAGGCCCGGCGGCGGGTGCGCCTGTCCGACGGCAGGATCGTCTCGGACGAGCAGCTGAAGGAGGCGGCGGTATGAATTTGGTGCAGGCCTTCAAAATGGCGTTTAAGTCGATTTACATGAAGAAGACCCGGTCCTTTCTCACCATGCTGGGTATTATCATCGGCGTGGCCTCTGTGGTGATCATGGTGTCTGTCGTGTCCGGACAAAACAAGAAGAATCTGGAATGGATGGAGGCGATGGGCAACAACGTGGTGGAGGTCTATGCCGACTCCTGGACGGGGCAGAACATGGATACCATTATCAACGAGTTTGTGGGTGATCTGGACAAAAAGCTGGTGGTGGGCATCACTCCCAACATCAACCTTTGGGGGGAGATGGTGGTCCGCTATGGCAGCAAGAGCTATTCCACCACCAACTGGGATAACTGGGAGGACATGATTCAGGTGGTGCTGGGCAATGACGCCTACGGAGCGTGCAACGACTATAATTTGGCTGAGGGCCGGGAGCTGTCCTACCTGGATATTGAGAAGGAGAGCAGCGTCTGTGTTCTGGGAGGCGGACTGAAGGAGAAGCTGTTTAACTATACCAGCCCTGTGGGGGAGACTGTCACCATCAACGGTCTGCCTTATCTGGTAGTCGGCTGGTATGAGAGCAAAAACATTGAAAACTGGCCGGAAGTAGACAATCTGCTCCTCCTGCCCTACACGGTCAACCGGACCCTGAATAAAAACCAGACCATCTCCAACTGGAAAGTCAAATGTACCTCCAGTTCAGCCACCAGCGAGGTGACTGCCCGGATTCAAAATTTTCTGAACGGGGCTTTTCCCCTGGACGAGGAGGGCAACCAGCAGGGCGGCTTCGGGCGGGCCACAACCAACAACACCTGGCAGGAGCAAAACCAGGAGCAGGCCAAGATGCAGACCATGGTGATGGGCGGTATCGCCGCCATCTCCCTGATCGTGGGCGGTATTGGTATCATGAATATTATGCTGGTTACCGTTACCGAGCGCACTCGGGAGATCGGCATCCGCAAGGCCATCGGCGCGGAGCGGCGGTCCATTATCGCCCAGTTTTTGATTGAGGCCGCCGTTATCTGCGGCATCGGCGGCATATTGGGCATTATAATCGGCTGCATGGGCTCCCTCATTGCCGGAAAATTTCTGCTGGACGGAATGCGCCTGTGGCCTGACCAGGGCATTGTGCTGGGGGCGTTCCTCTTTTCTGTGGCGCTGGGCGTCATCTTCGGCATGTACCCCGCCATCAAGGCCTCCGGCCTTCAACCAGTGGAGGCCCTGCGGGCTGATTGAGAGAAGGAGAGTGACAGAGATGAAAGTAAAACGTATTTGGGCGGCCCTTCTGACCGCTGCGCTGATGGCTTCGCTGGCGGTTCTCCCTGCCGGGGCGGTCCCATCCTCCTTCAGCGACATTGCCGATGAGGAGACCGCCGTCAACGCTGATATCCTGCGGCTGATGGGGGTGGTCAGCGGCATTGGGGACAACCAGTTTTATCCCGAAGGCACCCTGACCCGGGCTCAGTTCTGCACCATGGTGGTCAACTTCCTCCAGCGGGGGAAGGAGGCCGCCCGCTATACCAGCCGGACCGTCTTTTCCGATGTGGGCAGCACCCACTGGGCCCGGGGCTATGTGAACCTGGCCGCCGCCATCCCTGTCAAGGAGGGGGAGGGCAACGTCCCCCTGGTGTCCGGCGTGGGCAACGGCAAATTTATGCCGGACAGCGAGATCACCATGGCTGAGGCGGTAACCATCCTCCTCCGGGCCCTGGGCTACTCCGGTGAGCACGCCGGGGCGGTGTGGCCTCAGGGTTACATGGATCTGGCCCGCTCTATCGACATGACCAAGGGGATGTCCATCAGCCCCTACGCCGCCATCACCCGGGCCCAGGCCGCCCAGCTCTTTGTCAACGCCCTGAAGTGCAAGAACGCCTCCAACGAGGTGTATTACACCACTCTGGGCACCGTGGGCAGCGGCAAGTCCATCATTCTGGAGGTCAACGCCAAAACAGAGGACGGTACCGCCTGGGGCGCGATCCGGGCGGTGACCGGCGCCAGCTCCGAGGCCCACCTCCCGGCCAACGGCAGCGGGAATCCCCTCTCCCTCCAGGGCCGGCGGGGCGAGCTGGTGTTCAACAGCCAGAAGGAAATTATTACCTTTATCCCCGACAACAGCAGCGCCACTGTGGTGATTCTGGACGACGATGCCCGTTCCACCTCCATCAAGGGGGTGGGAGGACAGCAGTACTCCATTCCCAAGGGCGCGCCGGTGTATGTGGCCGACCCCGAGGAGGTCAGCGGCTATAAGGAGAGCACCTACGGTGAGATCTATGAAGACCTGGTCTCAGGCAGTCAGGTGACCATGTACTCTGAGAACGGCAAGATTACCACGGTATTTGCTTCCATCCCCGGCACCGTCATCAGCACCGACGCTGTGGTGGTCAGGGGACACGCCACAGCCGCCACCTTCCACCAGCTCACCGGCGGGGTGACTAACTTCACCGTTACCAAGGCCGGGCAGCCCATCCGGTTGTCTGACATTCAGGAGTATGATGTGGTTACCTATGATAAGGTGGCCAATACCCTGCTGGTATCCGACCTGAGGCTGACCTGCGTCTATGCAGACGCTCTGCCTGGAACCAGGAATCCGGAGACCATCAGAATGCTGGACACAGAGTTTGATGTGCTCCCCAGTGCCTGGGAGAGCATGGGCAGCTACCGCCTGGGGGACAGCGTCACCCTGCTGCTCACCACTGACGGAAAGGTGGCCGGCATGGCTCCGCCCAGCGGCGCCACCCGCTCCACTGCCGTCGGCGTGGTGGACGGCGGCACAGCCAAGATTTTTCTGCCCAACGGGAGGACCCTGGAGCTGAAGGGCAAGCTGGCTGAGTCCAGCAACATGGACGGCCGTCTGGTGATCTTCTCCGGCGGAAAGGACGCCATCAACGCCAGCCGCCTGTCTGAGCGCAGAGGCCCTGGGGACTATCAGATCTATAACAAGAAGCTGGGCAGCTACACTGTGGCCAATAAGGTGCGTATCTACGAGCAGATCAGCAGCGGAGCCATGGTGGCCATTGATATCAAGGACCTGCCCATGGGCGTCGTCCCCGCTGACAGAATTGCATCCTACCATCAGAACACCTCTGGAATTGTGGACTACATCGTGCTGGATAATGTCACGGGCAACGCTTATGAATACGGCATGATGGTGTCGAATACAGTAAGCAATACGATTGAGGGGGAAGACGGCGAACCGAGTACCACAACCACCCACACCACCTGGAGCCTGCTGCGGGGCACCGACGGCGGATTTTCCTTCCATGAGACAATGGGCTATTCCGGCCGGAGCGGCGGTATGGTAGGGGTAGTGACCAAAAAGATACGGGACACTGATAAGCCCGGCATTGCCACTGTCATCCAGCTCACCGAGATTAAGAATGTGAAGGCTGAACAGTTCTTCGAGAGCCAGGATGTCCAGTACATCCGCGTCAACGGCCGGAACTACCGGGTGGCCGACGGTGTGGAGTGCTGCAATGCGGTGAACGGTTCCCGCTATGCAAAGGAGAACTGGCTGGGGCAGACGGACAGCGCCGACCGGCTGCGGATGATTCAGAACTACTCGGACAACCTGACCATCTACGTGGACCCTGTGGGCGAGCAGGTACGTATCATCGTCGCCAACTGAATATGGCAGGGCCCCCGGCTTTGGAAAGCCGGGGGCCCTTTGCTGTCTATATCCAGAATCGCCAGGGGAAGTCCACAGCCTCCTGGGCGTAGTCGATGCCGATGCGGGGACCGGATTTGATCAGGGCGGGGTCGGGCGGGCTGCCGGAGCAGACATACAGTCCACTCTCCCGCTTCGTCAGGTCCGCGCCGTTCTGGGCCCGGGTGAGAAGAAGTCCCCGGCAAAGTTTTCCCGGTCCGTTGAGGAAGTTTTTCCGCTGGTAGGAGTTCATCTCTTTCTGCTTGCATCCGAAGCGGTTTTTTGCTATAATATCCCCGTTTGCGGCAGGAACCGCCCCGCGGATGAGAACGGCGGCGGGCTCTCCCTCCTCCTCGGTGACAAGGTTGAGGCAGTGGTACATGCCGTAAATCAGATAGATATATGCCGTTCCCGGCGGAGCAAAGAGGGTCTCGGTGCGGGGGGTGCGCTTATAGCCGTAGGCGTGGCAGGCCTTGTCCAGCCGGCCGATGTAGGCCTCTGTCTCGGTGATGCGGCAGCGCAGAACCGCGCCGTCCTCCAGCACCCGGACGATATCCCGGCCCAGCAGGTCCCGGGCCACGGAGAGGGTGTCGGTATTGTAGAAGTCCCTTGTCAGAATGTCCATGCTGCCTCCTTGCCGGCCCGAAGCCGCAAATATATATTATCCTACCATGAACCACCTTATTATGCAATCTGGAGTTGATTTCCATGTCTCCCAAAACCATGCGCCTGCTGGCCAAGCCCATGCTGCTGTGCGCCGCCCTGGTCTGGGGCACGTCCTTTTTTATTATGAAGAACACGCTGGATGCGGTGCCGGTGTTTTTTCTGCTGGCCATCCGCTTTACAACCGGAGCTGCGCTGCTGGCCCTGGTTGCGGGGCGGAGATGGAGGTCCTTTACCCCCGACTATTTGTGGCGGGGGGCTATCATCGGCGGCTTTCTGTTTTTGGCCTATTCCATACAGACCTTTGGACTGTCCCTCACCACCCCGTCGAAGAACGCCTTTCTGACGGCGGTGTACTGCGTGCTGGTCCCCTTCCTCACCTGGGCGGTGATGAGGGTCAGGCCGGATCGGTATAATATCGCCGCCGCCCTGCTGTGTGTGACCGGGGTGGGCTTTGTCTCCCTCACGGAGAATTTTTCCGTCACCCCGGGCGACCTGCTCACCCTGGTGTGCGCCCTGTTCTATGCCGGGCATATTGTGGCTGTGGCCAAGGTGTCTCCAGAGAAGGACGTTACCCTGCTCACCGTGTTCCAGTTTGCCTTTGCCGGGCTGTTTGCCTGGGTGTGCGGGGCCTGTACAGAGACCTTTCCTGCCGCCGCCCTCCAGGAACCGGAGGTGGTCTTCCCCCTGGTCTACCTCTGCGTGATGGCCACCACAGTGGCGCTGCTGTTCCAGAATATTGGTATGGTCTGGTCTGACCCGGCCTCCGGATCGGTGATTCTGTCCCTGGAGTCGGTGTTCGGTGTGTTGTTCTCTGTGCTCTTCCACGACGACCCGGTCACCACACGGCTGCTCATCGGCTTTGCCCTGATTTTTGTGGCTGTAGTCTGCTCCGAGACAAAGCTCTCCTTCCTGCGTAAATTTGAGAAAAAATCCTGCCAATAGTTGCGCGGCGTGGCAAGCAAGCGGAATGAAAGGTCTGTTCAAGACTGCGGCGGGTGAAAGCGCAAGGACCGCCTGCCCCGAAAAAGGGCAGGCGGTCCTTTTGAAATTCCAGCCCCTCAGTCCTCTATATTCACCAGAATATTGTCGGTACCATGCTCCTCAAACTCGGCAATGTAGGCGTCGATGCGGCTGGTGAGTTCGGCATAGTTGCTTTCGTCAATGGGGGCGTCGTCCATGTCCCGGCGGGCCAGATCTTCAGCCAGAATCTCAAAGAAGACATTGTTCTCATACTCCACGATGGCCTCGTGAATCCCCCCCTCCACAAAGGCGCGGGAGGGGATAATTTCCCCCTGATACAGCTCTGCCAGCTGGGGCATACCCTCCAGGGCGGCCCGGCTAAAGAGCAGGCTTTCCACCTCATCATAATCAGCGAAACGCTGATCTCCGCGGGTAGAATTTAAAATCCAGTTGCCGATATAGGCCAGGTCCAGCAGGCGGCGAAACTGCTTCTTGCTCAACTCCAAATTCATGGAGAGTCCTCCTCTCAGGCACGGGCTGTGATGCGCTCACGCCGGCCAGGCGGAAGCGATCCCATATACAGATATTATAGCCTCCATTTTTTATTTGTCAAATGGAGAAACACGGCAAATTCGCTTGTTTTTTCAGGCAATATGACATACAATGAAGATGCCACTTTACAGATGGAGGCAAACTGTGTATAATACCTCAGGCTGTCTGAAAAGCCAGCGAAATTTTCAGCCTGAGAACGATCACAGAGCATAGGAGGTCTCCTATGGAAAAGGACGTCATTATCTCCATCAAGGGGATGCAGAAGTATGATGGCGCACTGCCCGACGTTGTGGAGCTGGTCACCCAAGGGCGTTTGTCTCGGGAGGGGGAGAGCTACACCCTCTCCTATCAGGAGAGTGAACTCACCGGCCTGGAGGGCACGCTGACCACCATTCAGGTGGACGGAGGGCAAGTAACCCTGATGCGGATGGGAGAGTTTAATTCCCAGCTGGTGTTTCAGGAGGGCCGCCGCCATCTGTCCATGTACAATACACCTTATGGTACAATGGCCATCGGTGTGAATACCCGCCACCTGCTGGCTGAGCTGACCGACCAGGGGGGCGACATTGAGGTGGACTACTCCGTGGAGGTGGACCACGCCCTGACCGGACGGAATGTTTTTCGAATCAACATCAGGGAGGCGGAGGGCGGCCTGGGGAGCCTGAAGCAGTAGGGGCGGATGTGCTCCGCCCGTCAAATCGTGTTTGTGCAGGTATGGGCGGATGGTATCCGCCCTGCACACATTCAGATACAGAACGAGGTGCAAGGTATGATGAATATGATCCAGTCCGCCAAGGACCAGGTGGCCGCGCTCACTCTGGCGGCCTATGAGAGAGCCTCCGCCGCGGGAGCCCTTCCCGCCGGGGCGGAGGTGAAGGCCACCATTGAGATTCCCAAGGACACCGCCCACGGGGATTACGCCTCCTCCTTTGCCATGGCGGGGGCCAAGGCGCTGCACATGGCCCCTCGGGCCATTGCCCAGATCATCGTGGATAATTTGGAGCTGGAGGACAGCTACTTTGACAGAGTGGAGATAGCCGGTCCTGGCTTCCTCAATTTTTCTCTGGGCCCCAAGTGGTATGGCGACGTGCTGTCCGCCATTGAGGCGGAGGGGGCGGATTATGGCTCTGGCAGCGGGGGCGGCGGCAAAAGGGTGATGGTGGAGTTTGTCTCCGCCAACCCAACCGGCCCCATGCACATGGGCAACGCCCGGGGCGGCGTGCTGGGGGACACCCTGGCCAACGTCCTGGCCCGGGACGGCTGGAAGGTGTGGAAGGAGTTCTACGTCAACGACGCGGGCAACCAGATCAACAAGTTCGCCCGGTCTATCTACGCCCGCTACCAGCAGATTGTCTGGAAGGACGATACCCTCCCCTTCCCCGAGGA
>JAAVYL010000149.1 GCA_022791075.1 Lawsonibacter sp.
AAGCCCTGCCGTGATGCCCGCAAGAACGCCGCCCGTGGCCCCCGTGAGTACTTCACCGCCACCTGCGCCGCCTGCGGCGGTGAGGCTAAGGTTCCGTTCGAGCCCAAGTCTGACCGTCCCGTCTACTGCAGCGACTGCTTCGCCAAGATGCGTGAGCAGCAGGGCTGATTAACAAGCCAGGAAAAAAGTCCGCCGAAAGGCGGACTTTTTCTGTCTGAGCGGAGGGACAGAGGGCCGGTGTGAAAAATGGAAAGAGTCCAAACCTTGGACGGCAGTGGATTTTGCCCTTATCCCGGCCGGGACATCGGCCAAAATCCCACAGCCAGCAGAACACAGGACAGCCAGATGGCGGGCAGGTCCAGCAGCTCCACAGCCAGGCTGCCGGCCTCGGCCCCCAGGGCGAACAGGAAAATGACAAGGAAATATAGCCGGGCCTTCCGCTGCTCCTGGCGGTCCCCGGTGCGCAGGAAGGCGCACAGAGCCTCCATACCGCTGCGCAGGTTGCCGATACACATGGTGCTGGCAAAGGGAAAGCCCTCCATCTTTCGGAAGGATTGGACCTGCATTGCACAGGAGAAGGAGACCAGCGCATTGGCCAGCTGGTCCAGGGAGTGGGGGATAAAGCCCACCAGAAAGAGCAGAAGAATCTCCCAGAGCAGCACCTGTCGCTGCCAGCTGGGCAGGCGGACCCGAATCCATTCTGCCGCCGCAACCCCCAGGGCAAAGGCCAGCACAGGGAGGAGGTAGCGGGCCGCCCGTTCCCAGTTCCCGTCAAACAGGCTCTGGCCCAGAAGGACAATGTTGCCGGTCTGGGCGTTGGCGAACACCTTGCCCCGTCGGAGATAGGTGTAGGTATCCTGAAGGCCGCCGGAGAGGGTGAGGAGGGCGACCGGGAACAGCCGTTCCGCGGCCGGAGTTTCCTGGTTGTGCATATCGATCATCTCAAATTCTTTTATTTGTGGGCCGACTGATTATATCAGAGAATGCGTCAAAATAAAAGAAAAAATTCGTTGCAAAAAATTTGTCGATAGGGTATACTATCTTCATCCTGAAGATAATTGGAGGAATTTATTATGACCATCAACAAGGATACTGTCATCGGCGACATTCTGAAAATTGCCCCCCAGGCGGCCCCCATTTTTATGGGGATTGGTATGCACTGCCTGGGCTGCCCCGCCTCTCAGGGCGAGACAGTGGAGGTAGCCTGCAAGGTCCACGGCGTGGACGTAGAGGCCCTTCTGGCCAAGGTCAATGAGCTGATTGCCGCGGTTAAGTAACCATGGAGCGGACAGGCCCTCCGGAAGCCTCCGGAGGGCTGTTATTTTGCTCTTTACATCCGGAGCGTTTTATGCTATTATAGGTACATACGTTCGAAAGAGGTGAGGTGGCAGTCATGAAATTCTGTGTTCTGATGGGCAGTCCGCGCACCCAGGGCAACACCGCTGCCCTGCTGGCCCCCTTTTTGGAGGAGTGCGCCGCCCTGGGAATAGAGACGGAGAATTATTCCCTCTACAGCCGGACGGTGAACCCGTGCCTGGGCTGTATGACCTGCCAGGACTGTCTGGACGGTCCGGGCTGCGTGCAGGACGACGACTTTGAAGAGCTTTTTCAAGCTGTGGACAGCTGTGATGTGATGATACTGGCTACCCCCATCTACTCTTTTTTCTGTACCCCGCCCATGAAGGCCCTGCTGGACAGGGCCATCTACGCCGGCACCAAGAACTACGGTCCGGTGAAGGGCCCCAAGCTGCTGGCGGGGAAGCGGCTGGCTTCCATCGCCACCTGCGGCTATCCACCGGAGAAGGGGGCCGACCTGTGGGAGGAGGGCCTGAAGCGTTGGTGCCGCTATGGGGGAGTGGAGTACATGGGCCTGTTCTGCCGCCGGGACTGGGGCAGGGGAGAGCCCTTTATGAATGAGGAGCGGGCCCAGGCGGCGCGGGACTTTGCCCGGGCAATCTGGATGTCCATCCGTGCGGAGGAGCTATGAGAGTTGAGCTGACACCCCGGCTGCAAATGGTGGCGGAGCTGGTTCCGGCGGGGGTGCGCCTGGCCGATGTGGGCACCGACCACGCCTATCTGCCCGCCGCCTTGATTTTGGCGGAGAAAATTCCCTGGGCGATTGCTGCCGACCTGCGCCAGGGGCCTCTGGCCCGGGCCAGAGAGACGGCGCGACAGACGGGACTGACAGAGAGGATAGCGTTTCGGCTGTGCGACGGGCTGAGCGGTATCCGCCCGGAGGAGACGGATGCTGTGGTGATTGCCGGCATGGGCGGAGAGACCATTGCTGCAATTTTGAAGGCCGCGCCTTGGCTTCGGGAGCGGGACATCCCGCTGATTTTACAGCCGATGTCCTCCTTTCCGGACCTGCGGGGCTGGCTTCAGGAGAACAGCTTCACCATTGCGGAGGAGCGGCTGGCCCGGGAGGGGGAGACACTTTACACCGCCCTCCTGGCCCGGGCAGGGGAGATGGAAGCGTTGTCCCCGGCGGAGCTGTGGGCGGGGCGGAACTGCGCCGATCCCCTGCGGGGCGCCTGGCTGGACCAGTGGATCAGCAGGACCAGCCGGGCGCTGGAGGGGATGGCCCAGGCCCGCGGGGAGGGGGCTGCACCCCGCCGCCAAACGCTGGAGGAGGTTCTGCCCGGACTTTTGACAATGAAAAAGGAGTGGGAACAGTGGCAGCAGTGAAGGAAATTTATGAATTTATAGATGGAATTGCTCCCTTCGATACCCAAGAGAGCTTTGACAACGCCGGTTTTCTGGTGGGCCGGGGAGACCGTGAGGTGAAAAAGATTCTGGTGGCTTTGGACATCACCCTGGAGGTTGTGGAGGAGGCCCGGCGTTTGGGGGCGGGGCTGATTGCAGCCCACCACCCGGTGATTTTCAGCCCGGTAAAATCGGTGACGGATGAGACGCTTACCGGACAGGTGCTGCTGGCACTCACTGAAAATAAAATCGCCGCAGTCTGCGCGCACACGAACCTGGACGCCGCCCATGGGGGAGTCAACGGCTGTCTGGCTCGGACCCTGGGACTGTCTGACATTGGCCAGCTGCACCAGGCGGGTGTGGACGCCAAGGGCCGGCCCTACGGCATTGGCCGGGTGGGGACGGCCCATCAGCCTGGCCTGACAGCGGTGGAATATGCTGCCTATGTAAAGGAGAAGCTGGGCTCCGCCTGTGTCCGGTTTGTGGACGGGGGCAAGCCTGTCTCCAGGGTGGCAGTGGGGGGCGGCGCCTGCGGCTCCATGCTGGAGGACGCCATTGCTCAGGGGTGCGACACATTTGTCACCGCTGACCTGAAATATAACCAGTTTTTGGACGCCCGGGCCCTGGGGGTGAACCTGCTGGATGCGGGCCACTTTCCCACAGAGAATGTGGTGTGCGCGCCTTTGGCGGCGCGGCTGTCCAAGGCGTTTCCCAATTTGGAGGTATGCTGTTCAGAGATTCACAGGGAAATTTACGGTGTAGTGTGAAAAAAGTCTTGCAATCCAGAACCTTCTGTGGTAAACTAGCTTGGTCTGAATAACGGGCGGTCCTCTGCGGCCCCTTCAAAGAGGAAAACAGAGCCGGAATGAACGCCTATACAACAGGAGGAAATTTTCATGGATCTGATGAAAGCATTTACCGAAAAGTACACAAAGGCTGAGCCCCCCAAGATGAACATCGGCGACACCGTCCGTGTTCACCTGCGGGTAAAGGAGGGTAACCGCGAGCGTATCCAGGTCTTCGAGGGCACCGTGATCGCCAAGAAGCACGGCGGCATCGAGGAGAGCTTTACCGTCCGCCGTATCTCCTATGGCATCGGCGTGGAGAAGGTGTTCCCCCTGCACGCTCCCTCCGTGGAGAAGGTGGAGGTCGTCCGCAAGGGCAAGGTGCGCCGCGCCAAGCTATACTACCTGCGCAGCCGCGTGGGCAAGGCTGCCAAGGTCAAGGAATTGCTGTGATTCAAAAAAGGAGCGGCTTTGCCGCTCCTTTTTGCTACGCTCCCAGCAATGTGCTCTGTACCAGCCCCAGCAGAAGCAGATGGGCGGGGTAAAAGACGTACCACAAGTACTTGTCCCCCGGGAATGCAGGGCCCTTCTTTCCATTGTAAAAGAAGGTGCACGCCACCCCCAGCAGGGGCCCCACAGCGTTGATGCACAGCATATGGAACCAGCGATATGTAAGAAGCTGTTCAGAGAAGAACATCCAGATCAGCCTGTACCGGGACAGGGGCATGAGAAACAGCCACAGCAGGGCTTTTTTGCGGACAGACCAATGCTCTGTCATGTAAAAGACCAGGATGAACAGGATATAGGACCCGTTGCCCTCAGTCAGGCTCAGGTACTGAGCGGCAATTACTACCCCGGCGGCCAGCAGATACCCCAGCCCGGCCCGTTTCCCGTTGCCCCAGTCCATCAGCCGCAGGGTGAGCAGGCCCAGCAGCAGGGTGAACATGATATTCCCGTGAAAGCCGAACAGGAGGTAGTAGGGCCACTCCGCCAGACAGGCGAAGACCAGAAGCCGCAGGGCGTATTTTTTGAAATCCCGGGTGTGCCGGTAGCCGTTGGCGATGGAGAACAGAAAGATGGGGGCAGCGATACGGCCAATGTAGTCGGTGGCCCGCTGGAGGACCAGAAGGGCCGGGGCAGTTTCTACAGCGTCGGGGAAGAACAGGACCTCCACGGTCAGGGCCAGGGGCCAGACATAGGTAAGGTGGTCCCACAGCATGGACAGCAGGGCAACGGTTTTCAGCGCGAAAAAGCTCATGGTAATTCATATCCTTTCCTGTAACGAGTACGGGAAGGATACCAAATATTTCTTACAGAAAAGCAGATAAATCTCTTACAAATCTCTGAAATTTTGGGAGGTCTCCTATGAACATCCAATGGTATCCCGGCCACATGACCAAGACCCGGCGGCAGATCGAGGCAGATCTGAAGCTGGTGGACATTGTGGTGGAGATCATCGACGCACGCATCCCGTCGTCCAGCCGGAACCCGGATATTGACGCCATCTGCGCGGGAAAGCCCCGGCTGATCGTCCTCAACCGTGCTGACCAGGCCGACCCCGCCCAGAACAAGGCCTGGGGAGCCTTTTTCCGCAGTCAGGGACACTCTGTTCTGGAGACCGACGCCCGGTCGGGTCGGGGGATCAACCAGTTCTCCGCTGTGGTCCAGGGGGTGCTGAAGGAGCAGATCGCCCGGTGGAAGGAGAAGGGGCAGGTGGGCCGCCCTGTCCGGGCCATGGTGGTGGGGGTGCCCAACGTGGGCAAGTCCACCTTTATCAATAAGGTGGCAAAGAAAAAGTCCGCCAAGGCCGGCGACCGGCCCGGTGTCACCCGGGGCAAGCAGTGGGTCCATGTGGACCAGGGGCTGGACCTGCTGGATACCCCCGGTATCCTCTGGCCCAGATTTGAAGACGAGACCACCGGCATGAATCTGGCTTTCACCGGGGCGGTGAAGGATGAGATCATGGATGTGGAGACGCTGGGCTGTCACTTCATGGCCCTGCTGGGGGAGCGATATCCCCAGGCGCTGGTGGACGGCTATAAGCTGCCTGAGGTGCCTGCGCGTGAATCGGAGGAAAACGACATAGCCTACGGCTACCGGATCCTTCAGGCCTGCGCCGCTAAGCGGGGAATGCGCATCTCCGGCGGTGAGCTGGACACCGAGCGCATGGCCCGTGTTCTGCTGGACGAGTACCGGGGGAGCAAGCTGGGGCGGTTTACCCTGGAGGTGCCGTAGGGGCGCAAAAAGGGGCCTTGGCCCTGCGGGGGGACGAAAGGAGCGATTACGATGGATTTCTGGCAGTATGAAAAGGAGGCGCTGGCTGAAGGCCATGCCGCCGTCTGCGGCTGTGACGAGGCGGGGGCGGGGCCGCTGGCGGGACCGGTGTATGCGGCGGCAGTGATTCTGCCTCTGGGGGAGGATATCCCCGGCCTTGACGACTCCAAAAAGCTGACCGAAAAGAAGCGGGAGGCCCTGCTTCCGGTGATTCAGGAGAGGGCGCTGGCCTGGTCAGTGGCTTGGGTGGACGCTGAGGAGATTGATAAAACGGACATCCTCAGCGCGAGGATGCGCGCCATGCAGCTGGCCATGGAGGGCCTGTCCCGGCAGCCGGATTTTGCTTTGATTGACGGCAACCGGGACCGGGGCAGGAGCGCGGCCATCACCACCCCCCACCGATGCCTTGTAAAGGGGGACAGCCTGTCGGCCTCCATCGCTGCCGCCTCCATTCTGGCCAAAGTGAGCCGGGACCGGTATATGGTGGCGATGGCGGAAAAGTATCCAAAATACCGCTTTGACAAGCATAAGGGCTACGGCACGAAGCTTCACTACGAGCTGCTGGCCCAGCATGGCCCCAGCCCGATTCACCGCCGCACCTTTTTGAAAAATCTATGAGCGGCCAGGACAGTCAGGAGAAGGGCAGATGGGGGGAGGATCAGGTGGCGGAGTATCTGCGGAAAAAAGGATTCCGCATTGCCGCCGCCAACTGGAAGTGCCGCTTTGGAGAGCTGGATCTGGTGGCTGAGGATGGGACGTACCTGTGCTTTGTGGAGGTCAAGCTGCGCAAAAATGCCGCCTTCGGCAGGCCGGGGGCGGCTGTGGACTGGCGTAAGCAGGCCAGGCTGCGGGCTGCCGCGGAGCTGTATCTGCTCCGGTATCCCACCCGGCTTCAGCCCCGCTTCGATGTGATTGAGATTTACGCCCCCCAGGGGGTGGACACAAAGCACCCGGAGATTCTGCATGAGGAGAATGCCTTTTGATAAAATCCTTGACCTCCAGGCAAAAAGCTGGCATAATAGGAGCCATCATTACAATGATAAGGAAGGATTGTCTATGCGTTACATCAGCACACGGGACAACGTCATCCAATACTCAGCCTCCCAGGCTATTGCACAGGGACTGGCCAGGGACGGAGGCCTGCTGACTCCCTACTACATTCCCAAGCTGCCGGGCAAAGCTCTGGAGGATATCCAGTCCATGGCCTATCAGCAGCGGGCAGTATACATTATGAAGATGTTTTTGGAGGAGTTTTCCGTCAAGGAGCTTACTGACTTTGCCAATGCCGCCTACGGGCCGGACAGGTTCGATACCCCGGCTGTTGCCCCGGTGCGCACCGTGGATGGGAATACACACTGCCTGGAGCTGTGGCACGGCCCCACCTGCGCGTTCAAGGACATGGCCCTTCAGATGCTGCCCCACCTGCTCACCGCCTCTCTGGCAAAGACGGAGGAGGACAAAACAGCCTGTATTCTGGTGGCCACCTCGGGGGATACGGGGAAGGGCGCTTTAGAGGGCTTTAAGGACGTGCCCCGGACCAGGATACTGGTGTTCTATCCCAAGGACGGGGTATCTGAGGTTCAGGAGCTGCAGATGCTCACCCAGGAGGGGGACAACGTGGGGGTCTGCGCTGTTCACGGCAACTTTGACGACGCCCAGACCGGCGTGAAGCGTCTGTTCTCAGACGAGGAGCTGCGCCGGGAGCTGGCCGGACAGGGATACTTTTTTTCCTCTGCCAACTCCATCAACTGGGGCCGGGTGCTGCCCCAGGTGGTATATTATATTTCGGCTTACTGTGATCTGCTTCGGGATGAGAGGATTGCCCCGGGCCAGATGGTGAACGTCTGTGTTCCAACTGGAAACTTTGGCAATATTTTGGCCGCCTACTATGCCCGGGAGATGGGGCTGCCCATTGAGCAGCTGATCTGCGCCTCCAACAGCAACAATGTGCTGACTGATTTCATCCGGGAGGGGATCTATGACCGCAACCG
This sequence comes from Lawsonibacter sp., assembly GCA_022791075.1. GTDB lineage: Bacteria > Bacillota > Clostridia > Oscillospirales > Oscillospiraceae > Lawsonibacter. The sequence continues at coordinate 7,754 of JAAVYL010000149.1, forward strand.
GCCCTTCCATAACACCATGTCTCCCTCGATGGATATTCTGATCTCCTCCAACCTGGAGCGGCTGCTCTATACGCTGACGCAGGACCCCGCGGAGGTGAAGGGATATATGGGACAGCTGGCCGAAACCGGCCGGTATCAGGTGAGTGACAAAGTCAGAGACAAGCTGCAGAAGCGGTTTAAGGGGTATTTCTGTGATGATACCCAGACCCAGCGGGTTATCCGGGAGATGTTTGACAGGCACGGCTATCTCGTGGACACCCACACCGCTGTGGCCTTTGACGCCCTGTCCCAGTACCGGAGGGAGACGGGGGACGACACGCCTGCCATTGTGGCCTCCACAGCCAGCCCCTTCAAATTCTGCACCAGCGTTCTGCAGGCCCTGGGCGAAGCTGACCCGGCGCACGGCCTGGACGCTCTGGACCAGCTTGCCGCTAAAACGGGCCAGCCCGCCCCCGCCCCGCTGGCCGGCCTGCGCAGCAAGGCGGTCCGCTTTAGCCAGACGGTGGAGAAGGAGCGCATGGTGGACGCGGTGCGCTCCCTGCTGGGGTGAGCCCATGGCCCTGTACGCCATTGGAGATACCCACCTGTCCCTGGGCTGCGACAAGCCCATGGACGTGTTTGGGGGGCGCTGGACCGGCTATGTGGAGAAGCTGAAGGAGGGCTTTGCCCGGGTGGGGCCGGAGGACACTGTGGTGCTGTGCGGCGATGTGTCCTGGGGCATGAGCCTGGAACAGGCCAGAGCCGATTTCGCCTTTCTGGATGCCCTGCCCGGCCGGCGCAAGCTTCTGCTCAAGGGCAACCATGATTACTGGTGGATGACCGCCGCCAGGATGAAGGCCTTTTTTCAGGAAAACAGCTTTTCCACCCTGGACATTCTCCATAACAACTGCCATTTTTATGGGGAGACCGCCCTGTGCGGCACCCGGGGCTGGTTTTATGAGGAGGACCGGGGGGAGCACAGCGCAAAGATATTCAATCGGGAGCTGATCCGTCTGGAGGCCTCGCTGAAGGCGGCGGGAGAGAGAGAGAAGCTGTGCTTTCTCCACTATCCCCCCCTTTATCAGGGCTACCGCTGCCAGGAGATTGTTGATTTGCTGGAGAGGTATGAGGTGAAGCTGTGCTGCTACGGTCATCTCCACGGGGGAAGTCACCGCCTGGCCGTTACAGGCCGGCAGGGAACTGTGGAATATCGCCTGATTGCGGCGGACTATCTGGGCTTTTCACCCGTCAAATTGCTGGATTAGAGGGCCCCTGACCACTGCTGAAGGAAAAAAACAGGAAAATTTCAAAAAAAGGCTGTTCAAATCGCCTTGTATCTGGTAAAATATCGTGGCGAAAGTAAAAAGAACCCGCTGCCGGGAGCGGTTTGGCGGGATTCACAGGAGGAAATTGACAAATGAAGGTCACCAGTGTTGAGAAGAAAGAGAAGAGTACCGTAGAGCTTACCATCCAGGTGGAGGCTGACAAGTTTGAGGCTGCCCTCCAGAAGGCCTATCTGAAGAACCGGACGCGGCTGAACGTCCCCGGCTTCCGCAAGGGCAAGGCGCCCCGAAAAATCATTGAGGGTATGTACGGCTCCGGCGTATTTTATGAGGACGCCATCAACGAGCTCTACCCCGCTGCCTATGACGAGGCTGTGAAGGAGCAGGGCCTGGACGACGTGGGCTATCCCAAGATGGAGATTGTAGAGGTGAGCAAGGAGGGCTTTACCTTCAAGGCGCTGGTCTCCGTCCGCCCCGAGGCGAAGCTGGGTGAGTACCTGGGTCTGTCCGCGCCCAAGGACGAGCCCAAGGTTACCGACAAGGATATTGACGAGGAGTTGCGGCCTTACATCGACCGGGCCACCCGCCTGGTCAGCGTCAAGCGCAAGGCCAAGAAGGGCGACACCGCCGTGATTGACTTTGAGGGCTTTGACAACGGCACTCCCTTTGAGGGGGGGAAGGGCGAAAACTATGAGCTCAAGCTGGGCGAGGGAATGTTTGTCCCCGGCTTTGAGGATCAGGTGATCGGCATGAAGGCCGGAGAGGAGAAGGATATTGACATTACCTTCCCTGAGGATTATCACCCTGACCTGGCCGGAAGGCCCGTGGTATTCCACGTGAAAGTGAACGAGGTCAAGGAGGCTCAGGCCCCCGAGGTGGACGACGAGTTTGCCAAGGACGTCTCCGAGTTTGAGACGCTGGCCGAATTCCGCAAGAGCCTGGGCGACAAGCTGCTGGAGCGGCTCAGCGCCCAGGCGCAGGCAAACTTTGAAAACGCGGTGATGGAGCAGCTGATCGAGGGGATGGAGTGTGAGGTCCCCGACGGCATGGTGGATGTTCAGGTGGACCGCCTGATGGACGACTACGCCATGCGCCTGCAGAGCCAGGGCATCCGTATGGATGAGTACTACTCCATGATGGGGATGAATGCGGACATTATGCGGGCCTCCGCCCGGCCCTCTGCCCTGAAGCAGGTGCAGACCGAGCTGGCCCTCACCGCTGTGGCCAAGGCGGAGAATCTGGAGGTCTCTGACGAGGAGTATGAGGCTGAGATTGCCAGGCTGGCCGAGCAGTATAAGATGCCTGCGGAGCAGGTGAAGTCCATTATTCCCGAGGAGGGCCTGAAGAAGGATCTGGTGCTGAAGAAGGCCAACGAGCTGGTGGTCTCCAAGGCTAAGGCCACCAAGCCCAAGAAGGCTGCGAAGAAGACGGAGGAGGGCGAGGCCAAGCCCAAGCGGACCCGGGCCAAGAAGACCGAGGAGCCCAAGGAAGAAGAGACCAAGGCGGAGTAAACAGGATGCGTCCCGGGGCGGCTGCGGCCGCCTCGGGCGTAAGAATATCCCAGGGGAGTCCCGCAGAGGAATGAATTTCCAATCCTTTGGGTATACTCTGGTATCCCACTGAAAAAGGAGTTTTAACATGAGTTTAGTTCCCTATGTAGTAGAGCAGACCAACCGGGGCGAGCGGTCCTACGATATTTTTTCCCGCCTGCTCAATGACCGTATCGTGATGCTGTCTGAGGAGGTCAATGACACCACGGCCTCTCTGATTGTAGCTCAGCTGCTGTATCTGGAGGCCCAGGACCCTGACAAGGACATCCAGTTCTATATCAACAGCCCCGGCGGTTCTGTCACTGCAGGCATGGCTATTTACGACACCATGCAGTATATCAAGTGCGATGTGTCCACCATCTGCATTGGCATGGCCGCCTCCATGGGCGCGTTTCTCCTCTCCTCGGGGGCCAAGGGAAAGCGGCTGGCTCTGCCCAATGCGGAGATCATGATCCACCAGCCCTCTGCCGGCACCCAGGGCCAGATTACCGATATGGCGATCCATCTGCGCCGTCTGGAGATTATCAAGACCCGGATGAACCGGATCCTGTCAGAGAACACAGGAAAGCCCATTGAGGTTGTCACCGCCGACTGCGAGCGGGACAATTTTATGACCGCACAGGAGGCCATGGAGTATGGCCTTGTGGACAAAGTGCTGGACAAGCGGTAATGATTGGATTGTTGAGGTGCAGCCATGGCAAAAAATGAAGACAAAAGAATCCGCTGCTCGTTTTGCGGCAAGCACCAGGACCAGGTAAAACGGATGATTGCCGGTCCGGGGGTTTACATCTGCAACGAGTGCGTAGGCCTGTGCATGGAGGCCATAGGAGCGGAACTCCTTGCGGACGAAGAGGCACAGTTCCCCGGGGAAATGCCCGATGCCATCCCCACACCCAAGGAGATCCACGCCGTTCTGGACCAGTATATTATTGGTCAGGAGAAGGCCAAGGTGGTTCTGTCCGTGGCGGTGTATAACCACTATAAGCGCATTTATTTCGGCGGAGCGGAGGATGTGGAGCTGCAGAAGAGCAATATTCTGCTCATGGGTCCCACTGGCTGCGGCAAGACCCTCTTTGCCCAGACCCTGGCCCGGGTGCTGAAGGTGCCGTTTGCCATCGCAGACGCCACAACCCTCACCG
>JAAVYL010000150.1 GCA_022791075.1 Lawsonibacter sp.
CGGACTGGGTGGCCAGGGTGACCATGCGGTTGAGCATGTCCTGGACCTCCTGCATGGCGCCCTCAGCGGTCTTGACGAGGCTGATGCCGTCCTTGACGTTCTTCTGAGCGGCGTTCAGGCCGGAGATCTGGGCGCGCATCTTCTCGGAGATGGCCAGACCGGCGGCGTCGTCACCGGCGCGGTTAATCTTGTAGCCAGAGGAGAGCTTCTCCAGGTTCTTAGCCACAGCGGAGGTGTTGGTGTTGTAGTTGCGATAAGCATTCATCGCAGCGATATTGTGTTGAATACGCATATTTGACTCCTTTCAATTTTCAAATGAAGACTTTATCAGGCTTCATTCAGTGCCTTGGCCTCATGCTCCGGCACACGTTGGGTGGAGCGCCGCACTCCCGGTATCCGGCCGGACTGCCGGGATACAGCGCAGGTACTATATTTCATCCGGCTCGCGCTGCCGGGTGAAACCAAACTGCCGCCGCGTCTCAAAGCCTCTTCCTGCGCGGCTGGCCCCCCGGACCACTCTCCGGGTATGCGGCTGAGGAGGCTCTCCAAGCTCAATTTCGGGCCGTTCATAAACATATATATTTTTGAACAGCAGCCCCTCAAACGCCACAAATGCTTATTCGGCTGTAATTTTCAAAAGTTTATACTTTTTTGAAAATTTTTTATTGCCGTTTTTAGCGGACAAAATATATGTCAATAATTTATAGTTTTTTGTCGTGAACAAACACAGCCAAAGCTGAATCCGTCTCCTTATTAAATAGGTATGATAAAAAATTCCTTAAAGTCTATTGACAAAACGGATAACCAATAGTATAATCAGGAAAAAATGGACCTTCCATGGTTCAGAAAGGAGTCCGACATGCTGAAGTATTATGTTTTCTGCAAAAGCTATTATAAGCCGGAGAGGAGTCTGAACGGGCTCCTGCATTGTGGCGCGCTCTTTTTATCTGGAATTGGTGTCAGTATGGCGGGCAAAGTCTTGTAACACAAGGTTTTACGTCATGATACCAGGGCCAGGCGAGGCGTCACGCTTCGCCTGGCCTTTTGCTTTGCCTCCAGTCTCTCCGCCGCCGTCCGCTGCAAAAATGGAACAGGTCTGTTTACAGTCCAAACGGGTTATCCGGGTGGGCTCGGGGAGTTATACTATTTGTAATATAAATGAAAAGAAGGTTATCTGTTTTATGATAGAAGTGCAAGGAAAATACAATCAAGCTAAAATTTTTACTGACGTGGTGGACCAGACCTCCATTGCTCAGGTGATCGAGCTGTGCAGCCAGGAATTTGCCGCAGGCAGCCGCATCCGGCTGATGCCCGACGTCCACGCCGGCGCCGGCTGCACCGTCGGCACTACTATGACCATCACCGACAAGGTTGTACCCAACCTGGTGGGGGTAGACATTGGCTGCGGCATGGAGACAGCACGAATTCGGGAGGATCATCTTGAGCTGCAAAAGCTGGACAAGCTGATCTATGAAAAAATCCCCTCCGGCTTCGCCGTCCGGAGCAAGGTTCACCGGTATGCGGACCAGATAGATCTGGAGGAGCTGTGCTGCGCCAAGCATATCGATATGATCCGGGCAGAAAAAAGCATCGGGTCTCTGGGCGGCGGCAACCACTTTATTGAGGTTGACCGGGATGATCAGGGGCAGCTCTATCTGATCGTCCACTCCGGCAGCCGCCACCTGGGTCTGGAGGTGGCCAAGTATTATCAGGAGGAGGGGTACAAGGTCCTCAACCACACGGACGAGGTATCTCTGAACCAGGTAATTGCCGAGATGAAGGCGGCAGGACGGCAAAAGGAAATTCAAAAAGAGCTGAAGCGGCTGAAAAACCAGCAGCAGACCACCATCCCCCGTCAGCTGGCCTACGTCTCCGGGGCGCTGTTCGACCAGTATATCCACGACATGAAGCTGGTCCAGCGTTTTGCGGCCCTGAACCGTCAGGCCATGATGGATGAGCTTGTCAAGGGCTTGAAGCTCCATGTGGAGGAACAGTTCACCACCATCCACAACTATATCGACACCGACGCCATGATCCTGCGCAAGGGGGCGGTCTCCGCCAAGGCCGGGGAGCAGCTGCTCATTCCCATCAACATGCGGGACGGCAGCCTGCTGTGCGTGGGCAAGGGCAACGAGGACTGGAACTGCTCCGCCCCCCATGGGGCCGGCCGTCTGATGAGCCGGGGAGAGGCCAAACGGACCTTTACTGTATCGGAGTTCAAAAAGCAGATGGACGGCATTTACACCACCTCGGTCGGCCACGCCACCCTGGATGAGTGCCCCATGGCCTATAAGGGGATGGAGGACATTTTGGAAAACATCGGCCCTACCGCCAAGGTGACAAAAATTATTCAGCCCATTTATAACTTCAAGGCCGGAGAGGATAGGTAGACGGCCTGTTCCAAACCTGCAGCGGCAGCCCCCGGCGCGCACAAGGAAGGTGCGCCGGGGGCTTTTTATGCCGAAACGCTCCAAGGACTGTCTGGCATGTTGCACTAAAAAATTTTAAATTTTTTATTTATTTTTACTGCTTGACGGAGAACCAGTGCGGTGCTAGAGTAGTGAGCAGAGGGAGGTGCGCGCAGATTGGCGCTAAAAAAAAACTTGGATGTGTTGGTGTTTGAACAGATCCGGGACCGGATCATCAACAGCGAGTGGGAGCAGGGCCAAAACTTAGATGTGGACGAGCTCTCCCGGTTCTATGAGGTAAGCAGAACTCCGGTTCTGCAGGCTCTGAAGCGGATGCAGGCGGAGGGAATGGTTGTCGTTTCCGGCACGGGGAAGTACTTCTTCCCCAAATACAGCATCAAGCAGGTGAGGGACATCTGTTCCGTCCGGCTGGTGCTGGAGTCCGAGGCTTTGCATGAGCTCCAGCGCAAACAGGGCGCGGTGGACACTACAGCTCTGATGGAGATGGCCCAGCAGTGCCGGCGGGTTATGATAAACGGAAATGTCACCGTTTCCCGGCAGCTGGACCTGCAGTGGCACAAAAATCTCATCGACCTGACGGGAAATGAGTGCCTGATTCAGCTGTACACGCAGGTTCAGTCCCAGTTTATGGTTGCCAACTACCTGCAGGCATTCCACAGCAGCGAACAGCAGCTGGTAGCCGCAGACGACCATATCAACATTCTGTCCTGCCTGGACCGGAACGACTTCACCGGGGCGATGGAAATCCTGGATAATCACATCACCCTCGCCGCCGAGAAGATTGCAGACCGCATCAACACATGAACCGTCCAAACCATGCACAAGGAGAGGGAGTCAGCCGAATCTTCGGCTTTCTCCTTAGATTGTAAAAAATTTAAAATTTTTAATTTTAAATTTACGCCCACCTCTGTCTGACAAATCTGTTAACTGCTCGAAATGAGTGGGAATAATGAAAAAAAGGAGTAATGAAACATGAAAGCTGGAGTAAAAAAGCCCTACGGGATTTGCCCCGCGTCCATGACTCTCTGGAACGCAGACCAGAGCTACAACAAGGCGGGGATGGAGAAGTATCTGACCTGGCTGCTGGATAACGGCGCCCAGTCCATCTCTATCTGCGGCAGCACCGGTGAGAACGTAGCCATGAACATGGAGGAGCAGCGGGAGATCATCGCCCATGTGGGCAGCTTCCTGGCCGGACAGGTGCCCTTCATCTGCGGCACCGGCCGGTATGACACACTGAACACCATCCGCATGAGCCAGTGGGCCCAGGAGCACGGCGCTGACGGTGTGATGGTCATTCTTCCCTACTACCTCAATCCCCACAAGAAGGCTGTTATGCAGCATTTCCGTGATATCCGCGCCGCTCTGGATATCCGCATGATGATCTACAACAACCCCTGGTTTGCCGGCTACGAGATGACCGTACCCGAGATCTGCGAGCTGGTGGCAGACGGCACCATCCAGGACATCAAGGCCGCCCACGGCGACCCCAACCGCGTCCATGAGCTGAAGTTCCACCTGGGCGACAAGCTCAACGTCTTCTATGGCCACGACTACTGCGCCATGGAGGGTGTTCTGGCCGGAGCCGACGGCTGGCTGTCCGGCTTCCCCGCCATCCTGCCCAAGCAGTGCCGCGCCATCTTCGACGCCGCCAGCAAGGGCGACGTGGAGGGTGCCCGCAAGGCCCAGTACAACATTCAGCCCTACATTGATTACTTCTTCCATGACAAGGTGGACGGCGTACCCCACTGGCAGGAGATCTGCAAGTACACCCTCAAGGTCCAGGGTCTGGACTACGCCGGCCAGCCCCGCAAGCCCCTGGGCGAGCTGGACGACGCCAACAAGAAGAAGATCGAAAAGCTGCTGGCCGACATGGATTAAAGCAGCGTCAAACTACAGGCCAAAATTTGATTTGAGGAGGAACCGATATGAAAAAGCTTATCAGCGCCCTGTGTGCAGCCGCACTGTGCGTCAGTCTGGCTGCCTGCAACACCCAGTCCAATAATCCCGGCAGTCAGTCCAACCCTGGCAGCCAGTCCAACCCCGGCAACCAGTCTACCTCTCAGTCCAATCCGCAGCAGCCCTCCACCCCTGACTTCCCCACCAAGACCATGACCATCGTCTGCCCCTATTCCGCCGGCGGCGGCACCGACCTGGCCCTGCGCATCCTGGCCGAGTGCGGCCAGAGCACCTTTGGCCAGACCATCAACGTGGAGAACAAGACCGGCGGCTCCGGCTCTATCGGTCTGGTAGAGGCCCTGAACGCAGCTCACGACGGCTATACCCTGGCCACCGCCTCTGTGGACCTGATCACTCTGCCCCTGCTGGGCCTGGCTCCTGCCGAGGTCACCCGCGAGGCCTTTGACCCCATCTGCGTCATCAACGGCGAGCCCGCCGCCATCATTGTCCCCGCCAACGCCAAGTGGAACACCATCCAGGAGTTCATTGACGACGCCAAGGCCAATGCCGGCAGCATCCAGCTGGCCAACGCCGGCATGGGCAATATCTGGCACCTGGCCGCCATCGGTCTGGAGCTGGAGACCGGCGCCTCCTTCAATCACATCCCCTTTGAGGGCGCAGCCGGCGCCATCACTGCCTGCCTGGGCGGCCATGCCGACGCCGTTATCTGCTCCGCCGCCGAGGCCGACGCCAACATCAAGTCCGGCGACCTGAAGGTCCTGGCTGTGGCCAACACTGAGCGTCTGGCCTCCTATCCCGATGTACCCACCTTCCAGGAGATCGGCGTAGACCTGACTGTTGTGGCCCTGCGCGGCCTGTGCGTGGCCGCCGACACCCCCGACGACGTGAAGCAGGCCCTGAAGGACGGCTTCAAGGAGGTTATTAATTCCGACGCCTGCAAGGAGAAGGTGGAGGCCGCCAACATGACCTACATGCCTCTGGACGCAGAGGAGACCGACGCTATCCTGACCAGCATGTCCGGAAACTTTGAGAAAATCATTGCCAAGTATCAGGAGAGTGCAGCCTAATCCATCAGACAGCGTAATGGCGGTACGCATAGAGACCCTATGCGTACCGCCTCTTTCAGAAAGGAGGAAAGCCTGTGAAAAAACTCAATCTCGCCTTCTCTGTTCTGCTCATTCTGGTATCCACCTGTTTATTCTTCTATGCCAACACCTTTAAAACATTGGCCAACCAAAAGGACATCGGGCCGGCCGGCTTTCCCAAGGCGGTATGCGTGGGCCTGATTCTGTGCGGTATTGCGCTGTTTGTCACCGAGCTCCGCAGGGACAACCAGGAGCCGGCCCAGCTGTTCAACCGCAAGCTGTTCCTCAGTCTGGCCGCCATTGTGGCCTTCTTCTTCCTGCTGAGCCCCCTGGGATTCATTCTGGACAGCATCCTCATCTGCCTGATTATGATGTTCCTGCTGCTCAACGAGCCGGTCCAAAAGGCCTGGCCCATCATTGTGGTGGTCTCCATTGCAGCCCCGCTGGCACTTTACGGCATCTTCGGCATCTTCCTGAAGGTCCCTCTCCCTGACGGGATCCTGGCGCCGCTGCTGGGTTAGGAGGTCAGATATGGAATTTATAAATGCACTGCTTCAGATTCTGCACCCCCAGTACCTGCTGATGATGATTGCCGGCACCGCCGGGGGCATCATGATCGGCGCCATGCCCGGCCTCACCTCGGTGATGGGCGTCACTCTGCTGCTCCCCTTCACCTATGGCATGGAGGCCTCAGCGGGCATGGTCATGCTGCTCTCCATCTCCTTCGGCGCCATCTATGGCGGCTCCATCACCGCCATCCTGATCAGCACTCCTGGCACCCCCGCCTCCGCCGCCACCATGATCGAGGGCAGCAAATTCACTGCCCGGGGTGAGGGCGGCCGGGCGATCGGCATTTCCACCTTCGCCTCCTGGATCGGCGGCACCACCAGCGCCATCATCCTTATTCTGGTAGCCCCTCAGCTGGCCAAGGTAGCTCTGAAGTTCGGCGCGCCGGAGTACTGCACCCTGGCCGTCTTCGGCCTCACCGTCATCGCCAGCATTTCGGGAAAGAACGTGCTCAAGGGCATTATCGCCGGGCTCATCGGCCTGCTGCTGTCCACCATCGGACTGGACCCTATCACCGGCTTCTCCCGCTACTCCTTCGGGGTGGTCAACCTGTACAGCGGTTTGCAGGTGGTTCCCCTGATGATCGGCCTGTTTGCCATCTCTCAGGTGCTGGTCAACCTGAAGGACGGCGTGGCCCAGAATCAGATCACCCAAAAGGTGACCCGGGTGCTGCCCACCAAAGAGGATTTGAAAAAGTCCACCCCTGTGTCCTTCATGTGCGCTCTGATCGGCACCTTTATCGGCTGTATCCCCGCCGCCGGTGCAGACATCGCCGCTTTTGTCTCCTATGACATGGCCAAAAAGCGTTCCAAGCACCCGGAGGAATTTGGAACCGGCTGCGTGGAGGGCATCGCCGCTCCTGAGGCGGGCAACAATGGAGACACCAGCGGAGCTCTGGTGCCCATGCTCACTCTGGGCGTCCCCGGGGACGCCACTGCCGCCGTTCTCATCGGCGCGCTCACCCTTCAGGGTCTCCAACCCGGTCCCCTGCTCTTCACTGAACACCCCGACGTGGTAAACCGCATCTTTGCCGGCACGCTGGTGGCCAACCTGCTTATGCTGATTTTGGGTCTGCTGGGTATCCGTCTGTTTGTCAAGGTCATCCAAATTAAGCCCTATATCCTGACCCCCATTATCTTCGTACTGTGCGTTATGGGCGCGTTTGCCCTGCGTAACAATCTCTTTGACGTAGGAATTATGTTGATTGCCGCACTGATCGGCTACTTCTTCATCCATCTGGAAATTCCCATCGCCCCCATCGTTCTGGCACTGATCCTGGGTCCCATGGCAGAGAGCAACCTGCGCCGCTCCCTGCTCATGTCCAACGGCAGCTTCTCCATCTTTGTGACCCGCCCCATCTCCATTTTCTTCCTGCTGCTGGCGGCGGTGTCTCTGCTGTGGCCCCTGCTGCGCCGCAAAAATGCGGAGGGCTGAACCAACATCCCCCATTTCATAACAGACGGGCTGTCAAAAAAGCGTCTTGCTTTTCTGACAGCCCGTCTCTGTCTCTATTTTGCCAGCAGCCGAAGCGCCTCCAGATAGCCCTCCAAGCCATGGCCCTTGATGGTGGCAATGCACGCCTGCCTGATGTATGACACATGGCGGAACTCCTCCCGGCTGTCCGGGTTGGAGATGTGGACCTCCACTGTGGGGATAGACACCGCCTTCACCGCGTCCAGCAGGGCCACGCTGGTGTGGGTGCAGGCTCCGGGGTTAATGACGATGCCGTCCACCTTGTCAAAATAGGCCTGCTGGATGGCGTCCACCAGGGCCCCTTCGTGGTTGGACTGGAAAAAGTCCACTTCCGCTCCCAGCCGGTCCGCCTCTGCGGAGATCATGGCCTTCAGATCCTCATAGGTGGCTTTCCCATAAATTTCCGGCTGTCGAACCCCCAAAAAATTCAAATTTGGGCCGTTAATCACCAGAATTTTCACAAAATTCCCTCCAAATCAGCTCAGCGGTTTCTTCCAGGGACACGCTGTTGTCAACCAGCACATCGGCGGCGGCGCTGTACAGCGGCTTTCGGACCCGGTACATCTCCTCCAGACTGCCCTTCTGAGACAGAGGCCGGCCATCTCTGGGCAGGGTCTCCAGGGCCCGGTTAATAAAGTATACCCGCCCTGTGCGGCGCAGGGCAGCCCGGTTTTCTGCCCGGAGGACCGCCCCGCCCCCTGTGGCGATGATCTGTCCATGACCGGCGCAGGCCTCCGCCAGCACACGGCTCTCCAAATCCCGGAAGGCCGCCTCCCCCTCCTCCCGGAAAATATCCGGGATGGATTTCCCCGCCCGGCGGACGCTCTCCTCGTCCAGGTCCGCCAGGGGCTTGCCGGACAGCCGGGCCAGCTCTCTGCCCACTGTGGTCTTGCCGCAGCCAGGCATTCCCACCAGGACAATGTTGGTCCGGTCCTGCCAGAGCCGGGCAATGATTTTCTCTGTGTCGCCGTCGGGAATGGTTCTGTCAAAGAATAATTCCTCCGCCCGTTTGGCCTGGGCCGCCAGCATAGACAGGCCGCCGGCACAGCGGAAATGGCGCTCATCCAAAAGGCCCAGATCATCATAGTAAAATTCGCTGCGGTTCCAGCCCGATGCCTGGAGGAGCAGATTGGTCCGTCCGGGGTTGTAGATCACGTCCACAACATCGGTCACAGCGGGGAGGAGCCGCAAATCCACTGGGGCTTCCTCCAGCCTTGGCCACATGCCCACGGGGGTCGTGTTGATCAGGACCTCGGCGTCCATATGGCGCTGGGGAAGGTTTTCATAACTGTCCGGACCAGAGCGGGAGATCCGCACAATCTCCCGCGCCCCCTCCTGCCTTGCCGCCGCCTGCGCGGTGAGGGAGGCCCCCCCGCTGCCCAGAATCAGCACCTTCTTTCCCATCAGGGAGATCTTCGCCCGGCGGAGCATGTACAAAAAGCCGTCAATGTCGGTGTTGTAACCATAGAGCTTCCCGCCCCGGCGGACCAGGGTATTGACGCTGCCAATGGCCTTCGCCCCCTGGTCGATCACGTCGCAGAAGGCCATCACCTCCCGCTTATAGGGGATGGTAACGTTCAGCCCTCCGATGTCCTCTCGGCTCAGGAAGCTTTCCAGCTCCTCGGGTTCCAGCTGGATGAGGCGGTAGTCCTCACACCCCAGGGCCTGGTGGATGGGAACGGACCAGCTGTGCCCCAGCTCCCTCCCCAGCAGGCCGTAGAGCTTCCCCCCCACGGCGTCACACCTCCGCATAGCTGCCCAGGAAGTGGAACTGGGCACAGCTGCGCTCCATCTCCTTCAGCATAGCCAGTACACTGGGGTCCTTCACACTGGCCTCCAGCTCCAGGAAAAAGACAAACTCAAAGTCGCTCCCCGCCACTGGGCAGGACTCCAGCTTGGTCAGGTCAACGTCCAGCGCCGCCAGCTTGGCCAGCACCTCATACAGGGCGCCCGGTTTGTTATCCAGGGCGATAATCAGGCTGATTTTGTTGGCCCCGGCATAGATGACCGGGTCTCTGGTGACGCAGATAAAGCGGGTATAGTTGTTGTCGCTGTCCTGAATCCTCCCGTTGATGCACTCCAGGCCATAGAGGGCGGCACAGGGGTGGGAGGAGATGGCGGCGGCGTTCCGGCTGCCGCTCTCGGCCACCATTTTGGCGGCCAGCGCGGTGTTGCCGCAGGGGATCACCTTCACGTCCTTCAGGCCGCTCAGGAATTTGGAGCACTGGCCGATAGCCTGTTCGTGGGAGTAAATCTCGGTGACATCCTCCAGCTTCACCCCGGGCCGGGCCAGCAGCTCATGGCGGATGCACAGGCGGGTGGAGCGGACCACAGAGAGGTCCCGCTCCTGGAGGAGCTGATATACCGCCCGGACCGAGCCGTTAGAGCTGTTCTCAATGGGCAGCACGCCGAATTTGCACAGGCCGGACTCCACGGCCGCCGCCACAGCCTCAAAGCTCTTCACATAGACGATACTGCCTCTGGGCAGCAGTCGGTCGCAGGCCACCTGAGAGTTGGCTCCCTCCACCCCCTGGCAGGCCACCATCCCCGTCTGGGGGAAGACCTCGCTGTTGGAGGCCAGGGCGGCCTTTACCCGCTCCTCCACCCGGGTGGGGGCGGAGATCAGCTCGGCCTGCCGGGAGCGGGCCAGCTCAAAGAGGGTGGAGTACAGGTGGTAGGCGTACCGCTCCTTCTCCCCCGCCTGCCGGGTCACCTTGGCCAGGACCTCCCGCTCCCGCTGTTTGTTCAGGATCGGCAGGCGGTGTTCGTTTTTATAGGCAGCTACCTCCTCCGCCAGGGCCATACGCTCCAAAAAGAGCTGGAGAAGCTGGTCGTCAACAGCATCAATTTTTGCACGAATTTCACAAAGTTCCATGATTTCCCTCCAACATTAAATCTAAAATTACCGTCGCCGTCACCGCCTCCACCACTGGGACGGCCCGGTGGGCGATGCAGGGGTCGTGGCGGCCGTGAATCTCCAGGTCCGTGTTTTCCATTGCGGACAGGCTGACGGTCTTCTGCGGTTTTCCAATGGACGGCGTGGGCTTGATCGCCACCCGAAGCAGGACAGGCATCCCGGTGGTGATACCCCCCAGAATCCCTCCGGCGTGGTTGGTGGTGGCCACGACCCTGCCGTGCTCCATGGCAAAACGGTCGTTGTTTTCAGAGCCCCTGGTACGGGCAGCGGCAAAACCGTCGCCAAACTCCACACCCTTCACCGCCGGGATACCGAAGAGGGCGGCGGCCAGACGGTTCTCCACCCCGTCGAACATGGGGTCCCCCAGGCCTGCTGGCAGGCCGATGGCCGCGCACTCGATGACGCCCCCCACACTGTTCAGGTCCCGCCTGGTCTTTTCGATCACGCCCTGCATAAATTCGCCGTATTGGTCATTCAAAATCGGGAACGGTTTTGCGGCGATCTCCTCAAACAGCTCCGCCGTAAGGCGGTCTGGGAAGGGCTCGTCCCAGATGTTCCCTGCGGAGCGCAGATGGGCCCCCACATAGACCCCCCGGCGGGCCAGAATCTGCCTGGCGATCCCTCCGGCGATGCACAGGGGGGCGGTGAGCCGGCCGGAGAAGTGGCCCCCTCCCCGCATGTCGGCAAAGCCCTTCCACTTCACCCAGGCGGTGTAGTCGGCGTGGCCGGGGCGGGGCTTGTCCTGAAGCTCCGCATAGTCCTTGGAGTGCTGGTCGCTGTTCCGGATGACGGCACACAGAGGTGCGCCGCAGGTCCTGCCATTCTCCAGCCCGGAGAGGAATTCGGGCACATCGGCCTCCTTCCGGGCTGTAGACAGGGGACTTTTCCCCGGCCTGCGCCGGTCCAGAAAGGCCTGGAGCTCCTCCAGGTCAACCTCCTCCCCGGCGGGCAGGCCGTCTATATTGACCCCGATGGCAGCTCCATGGGACTGACCGAAAACGGACACCTTTAAAATTTTCCCAAACTCAGAGGACATCGAATTTCCCTCCCAACCGCTTATATTCCTCCCAGAAATCGGGGTAGGACTTGTTAACCGCCTCCGCCCCCAGAATGGTCACCGGGCCGGTGCAGCGGGTGGCGGCGATGGCCGCCGCCATAACGATCCGGTGGTCATTGGCTCCGTCCACCGTGCCGCCGTTCAGGAAGCGGGTCCCGGGAATAACCAAGCAGTCCGAGCCCTCCTCCACCCGTCCGCCCAGGGCGGTGAGCATTTTTGTCACGGTGTCCAGCCGGTCGCTCTCCTTCAGCCGCAGACGGGCGGCGTTGACCAGCCGGGTGGTCCCATCGTGGAAGGCCGCCATCACCGCCAGGGGCGGCACCAGGTCGGGGCAGTCGGAGACGTCGATCTCCACGGTTCTCCCCATCCCCCAGGCGAAGGAGGCAAAGTGCTCGTCAATGACCCGGTCCCCCTGGACGGAGTGGTCATTCAAGCCGGTCGTCAGCACCGGATTGCCCAGGGAGCCCGCCGCCATCCAGAACGCGGCTTGGGACCAGTCGGCCTCGACAGCGCAGTCACGGGCCGCACACCACTGGTCCCCCGGTACGATAAACCGCGCATAATTCTGATTCTCTATGGTGATTCCGAAGTCCTTCAGCACGTCCAGCGTCATGTCCACATAGCCCCTGGACTCCAGGGGCGAGGTGAGGACGATCTGGCTCTCCCGCTCCATCAGGGGCAGAGCGTAAAGCAGTCCGGTGACGAACTGACTGGACACGTTGCCGGGCAGGCGGTACTCCCCCGGCTTCAGCTCCCCCTGAATGGTGAGGGCTCCGTCCTTTTGTTCGTAGAAAATCCTCTTCTCGTCAAAAATATCGAAGTAGGGTTTTTGAGGCCGTTCCATCAGCCTGCCCCGGCCGGTGAAAATCCCCCCTCCCTGCACCACAAGGACCACAGGGATGAGAAAGCGCAGGGTGGAGCCCGATTCCCCGCAGTCGAATTGGACCAGCCAGGGCTCCCTGTGCTGGGGAATGGAGCTCCCCAGGCCGTGGACCCGGACCCCGCCGCCCTCCAGCTCCTCAAAGTAAGCGCCCATGGCGCGCAGGCAGGCTGTGGTGGCCTGGATGTCCCGGGAGGGGGCCAAATTCTTCAACACGCTGAACCCTCCCGACAAGGCGGCGGCGATGAGGGCCCGGTGGGCAATGGACTTGCTGGGGGGCGGGGTGATGGTCCCCTCCAGCGGGCCGGGGGTGATGCGGATGTTCATTCCGGTGCCCACCCCGCTTCGATGACAGAACGCAGCTCCGAGACGGGGATGGTCTTCAGCTCACAGCGGCCGATCTTGCTGGGCACCACGATAGTGATACTGTCCCCCGCCCGTTTCTTGTCGGACAGGGCGGCCTGGGCCAGGGCCTCGGGGGGATACTCCGTGGAAGAGGGCAGTCCCAGGTTCTCCACGGCGCTCTCGATGCGTCCCTCTTCAAAGGTCTGCTTCGCCTCATCCGTCAGCCACCCCAGGTTCTCCGCGGCCCGGGCCATGATGGCCATTCCCGCCGCCACAGCGTGGCCGTGGGGGATGGTGAAACCGCTGCACTTCTCGATGGCATGGCCCACGGTGTGGCCCAGATTGAGCAGCTTCCGCTCCCCCTGCTCCTTCTCGTCCCGCTCCACTACGCCGGCCTTAAAGGCCACGCACTGGGCGATGATCTCATCCAGCTCGGACATGCTCAGTCCAGGCTCTATGCGGGCGAACAGCTCCTCACTGCACAGCACCCCTGTCTTGAGGGCCTCCGCGGCCCCGTCGGCAAAGACGTGGGGGGGCAGGGTCTTCAGGCAGTCGGTGTCACAGAGCACGGCGGCGGGCTGCATGAAGGCCCCGGCCAGATTTTTCCCGGCCCGCAGGTCGATGGCCGTTTTGCCCCCCACGGAGGAGTCCACCGCCGCCAGCAGGGTGGTGGGCAGCTGGACATATTTCACCCCCCGCAGGTACAGCGCGGCGGCCAGCCCCGCCATGTCCCCGGTGACGCCGCCGCCTAATGCGGCCACGCAGTCAGTGCGGGTGAGCTGTTCCCCGGCCAGAAACTCCAAAATATCGGACAGGGTGTTAAAATTCTTATAGGCCTCTCCGGCGTGGAAGACGCAGGTACTGACCGTGAAGCCAGCCCTCTCCAGGCTGGTCCTCACCCGCTCCAGATACAGCGGGGCCACGTTGCTGTCAGACACCACCGCCATATGGCACAGGCCTACCGTCTCCCTCAGCCGGGAGCCGCACTCCTCCAGCAGGCCGGGACCAATGACAACATCATACTCCGGATTGGTGCGGACATGGATGGTTTGGATGGACATGGCAATCGCTCCTTTTTACTCTGTAGGGGCGGCCTGTGACCGCCCGTAATACCGGGTCATTCCAGCGGGCGGCCACAGGCCGCCCCTGCAACAGGGTTCCCTCTCAATTACCCCCGGCGGCGGCCTTCAGCTCCCGGCCCTCTTTCAGCAGGTCGTGGAGGCGCTGGGCGTCCCGGTTCTCCAGGGCCTCCCGATACTCCTCCAGGTGCCCGATAAGGACATTCAGCTCCCCGGTGAGAAAATCCGCATCGTCCAGAAGCAGCTCGGTCCACATATCCTCGTCCAGCCGGGCCACACGGGTCATGTCCCGAAAGCTGCCGGCGGAGAAGCCCCGCCGCCGCTGGGCCTCGGGGGACTTCACATAGGCACTGGACACGATATGTGCCAGCTGGGAGGTAAAGGCGATGATCCGGTCGTGCTCCTCTGGCTGAGAGAAGGTGAGCCGGGCAAAGCCCACGTCCAGGAAGAATGCCTGGAGGGTCTCCAGCAGCTTCATGTCGGTGCGCTTGTCCGGGGTGAGAATCATGGAGGCCCCCACATACAGGTCCTCGCTGGAGGAGGTAAAGCCCCCCCGCTCCTTCCCCGCCATGGGGTGGCCGCCGATATAGGCAAAGCCAAACTCCTCCGCAACGGGGGTGAGCTGCTCCACCACTGTCCGCTTGACGCCGCACAGGTCCACTAGGATGGCCGACCTGCTGATCTGAGCGGCGTGGTCCTTCACCCAGCGCACAGCGGCCCGGGGCCGGACCGCCGCCAAAATCAGGTCGCACTGGGCCAGCGTCTCCTCATTCAGCGCCCCGTCAATGGCCCCGCACATCCGGGCCATCATCATGGTCTCGCTGTCCAGGTCTATCCCCCAGACGGAGTGCCCTGTGCGTGCCTTAATGCTTTTGGCCATGGAACCGCCGATGAGTCCCAGGCCCACAATTCCTACCCTCATCCTTTACCCCTCCATCCCCTGAAGGGTGGCGTGGAGGGCCAGCAGCTTTTTCGCCAGGGGGTCGAAGGCCTCGGGCTTGAGGGACTGGGGCCCGTCACACAGGGCATGGGCGGGGTCGTTGTGGACCTCGATCTGAAGTCCGTCCGCCCCGGTCGCCACAGCCCCCATGGCCAGAGGCTCCACCAGCCAGTACTTTCCTGTGGCGTGGCTGGGGTCCACAATAATGGGCAGGTGGGTCAGCTTGCGGAGCACCGGAATCGCCGCCAGATCCAGCGTGTTGCGGGTGTAGCTCTCAAAGGTGCGGATCCCCCGCTCACAGAGGATAACCCTTTCGTTGCCCCCGGCCATGACATACTCGGCGCTCATCAGCCACTCCTCATAGGTGGCGGACATGCCCCGCTTGATCATGACGGGCTTGTCCTGGTGGCCCACTGCCTTCAGCAGGTCAAAATTCTGCATGTTGCGGGCCCCAATCTGAATGACATCCACATCCCTGAACAGGTCCAGCTGGGTGACGTCCATCAGCTCAGTGACGATGGGCAGACCGGTCTCCGCCCGGGCCGCCTTCAGATATTCCAGTCCCTTGGCGCCCAGGCCCTGGAACGCGTAGGGGGAGGTGCGGGGCTTGAAAGCGCCTCCCCGGAGCATGGTGGCCCCGCTGGCCTTCACGGCTCTGGCGATATCCACCACCTGCTCCTCTGACTCCACGGAGCACGGTCCGGCCATGATGGTCAGGCTCCCCCCGCCGATCCGGGTATTCCCCACCTGGATAACCGTGTCCTCCGGGTGAAATTTCCGGTTTGCGTTCTTATAGGGCTCCTGGACCCGCTTCACGTCCTCCACAATGTCCAGGGCGGCAATCAGGTCGATGTCCAGTTTGGAGGTGTCCCCCACCAAACCCAGAATGGTGTTGGCCTCTCCGATACTGGTATGGATGGCAATCCCCTTCTCCTGAAGCCAGGAGATCAGGCTGTCCAGCTGGTCGGGGTTGTGGTCGTGCTTGAGAATGACAATCATGGCGTTTTCCTCCTAAAATGTGAAAGAGATGGTACAAAAAACCCGCAGCCGGTTCGGCTGCGGGTTATCATGCACAGGTGGTTTTCGCAAACCAAGCTTACACGCCCACACCTTCAGCCAAACCGAAACAAGCCTTACCTCCAAAAAAGGTAAAGCTAAAGCAGCGGTAATAAGCGTTGCGGGTTGTGGAAGCCATATTGCGTGTTCCCCTCAATCTTCAAAAGCTGTAAACAGCATACCACTTTGCCTAGCAAAAGTGAATTGTCAGTTCAGACAAATAAACCTTGTCTAACCCGGAATTTTTATCCGTTTCCTCTATATCCGCGGCTGATTCTGCCCTCAGTCCAACGCTGTCCTCAGCTCCTCCGGCGGGACTCCCAGCAGCAGCAGCGCCCCGGCCGCAGCTAAGGCGGGCATTGCGCTCTCCCCCTGCTTCAGGCGGAGGGGAAACTCCTGCCGCTCCACCACCTGGCCGTCAACCGTCACCAGCTCCCGCTGGAGGGCGGCCCAGAGGATGCCGCCCTCCCGGCTGGAGATGGTCAGGCTGTCCCGCGGAGAGGTCCCATAGCTGACCGCGCTGGCCGCCCGGAGCGCGGCGAGCCGCTCCCCCAGCTCGCCGGGCAGCAGGACAGTGCGGCACTGCTCGGGCAGTCTCATGCCCCCGGCCGCCGCCTTTGGCGACACCACCAGCAGTGCCGGGTGGTTCCCGTTGGCGCACCGGCCCCGCAGACCACCCCGGGCGGACAGCCCCCGCAGAATCGCCCGTTCAATGCCCTCTCCGGCCTCCAGCACCTGAAAACATTCCATAGCTCTCTCCCCTTTCCCGCCAGTTTGCGCAGTTTCGCGGATTTTATACGGTATCCTTATGGCTGGGAACTGCCGCCGGAACCATCCCTTGACTTTCCCCTCAGATATCTGGTAATATTAAACTGATAAATTGGGTTTATATGCCCCAAGGAAAATGAGGTATCACCATGGCACAGAAGAAAAACTACGGCAACGACTCCATTTCCGCCCTGAAGGGGGCCGACCGGGTCCGGCTGCGCCCGGGGGTCATCTTCGGCTCTGACGGGCTGGAGGGCTGTGAGCACGCCGTATTTGAGATCATGTCCAACGCCATTGATGAGGCCCGGGAGGGCCACGGCTCTCTCATCACCGTCACCCGGTTTGAGGACGGCTCCATCCAGGTGGAGGACCAGGGCCGGGGCTGTCCGGTGGACTGGAACGAAAAGGAGCAGAAGTTCAACTGGGAGCTGGTCTTCTGTGAGCTGTACGCCGGGGGCAAATACAACAATGAGGGCGGGGATAATTACGAGTACTCCCTGGGCCTGAACGGCTTGGGCTCCTGCGCTACTCAGTACGCCAGCCTCTTTATGGACGTCACCGTGTGGCGGGAGGGGAAAAAATATACCCTCCATTTTGAAAAGGGAGAGAATATCGGCGGCCTGCGCAGCGAGCCCTCCGACCGGGGCAAAAAAACAGGCACCACCATCCGCTGGAAGCCCGACCTGGAGGTATTTACCGATATCAACATCCCTGTGGACTACTACCTGGATGTGATGAAGCGCCAGGCCGTGGTCAACGCCGGGGTGACCTTCCGCTTTAAAAATCAGTCGGAGGGCAAATTCGAGACCACAGATTTCCGCTATGACAACGGAATCACCGACTATGTGACCGAGCTGGCCGGGGAGGAGTCTCTCACCGCCCCCGTATTCTGGCAGACCGAGCGGAAAGGGCGGGACCGGGCGGACAAGCCGGAGTATAAGGTAAAGCTGTCCGTCTCATTCTGCTTTTCCAACAAGGTGCAGCTCATTGAGCATTATCACAACTCCTCCTGGCTGGAGCACGGCGGCTCCCCGGAGAAATCGGTGCGCTCCGCATTTGTCTCCGCCGTGGACGGCTGGCTGAAGCAGCAGAACAAATACACCAAAAGCGAGAGCAAGGTCACCTTTCCCGACATTCAGGACGCCCTGGTGCTGGTGAGCAGCAACTTCTCCACCCAGACCTCCTATGAGAACCAGACGAAAAAGGCCATCAACAACAAATTCGTCCAGGAGGCCATGACGGAATTCCTCCGTTCCCAGCTGGAGGTCTACTTTATTGAAAATCCCGGGGACGCCCAGCGGATTGGCGAGCAGGTACTCATCAACAAGCGGGCCCGTGAGAACGCGGAGAAGGCCCGGCTGAACATCAAAAAGAAGCTCACCGGGGCCATGGATATCTCCAACCGGGTTGCAAAGTTCGTCCCCTGCCGCACCCGGGACGTAACCCGCAGCGAGCTGTATATCGTCGAGGGCGACTCCGCTCTGGGCAGCGTGAAGCAGGCCCGGGACGGGGAGTTCCAGGCTATCATGCCCATCCGGGGCAAAATTCTCAACTGCCTCAAGGCCGACTATGGAAAAATTTTCAAAAGCGAGATTATCACCGACCTCCTCAAGGTGCTGGGCTGCGGGGTGGAGGTCCAGGACAAGCGGGCCAGGGATATGGCCGCCTTTGATCTGTCCGCCCTGCGCTGGAACAAGGTGGTTATCTGTACCGACGCCGATGTGGACGGCTTCCAGATCCGCACGCTGGTGCTCACCATGCTCTACCGCCTCACTCCCACTTTGATTCAGGAGGGGTTTGTCTACATCGCCGAGTCCCCCCTGTTTGAGATCACCTGCAAGGAAAAAACCTGGTTTGCCTACTCCAATAAGGAGAAGGACGACATTGTTGCCAAGCTTCAGGGCAAAAAATATGACGTTCAGCGTTCCAAGGGTCTGGGTGAAAACGAGCCGGAAATGATGTGGCTTACCACCATGTCCCCCGACACCCGGCGTCTTATCAAGGTGATGCCCGAGGACGTGGAGCGCACCGCCCAGATGTTTGACCTGCTCCTGGGAGACGACCTCACCGGCCGGAAAAACCATATTGCCGACCACGGCCATGAGTTCCTGGAGCTGGCAGATATCTCCTGACCCCTTCTGGAGATATACCCCTGGTACGACAGCGCCCAGGAGTACATGGACAGCTATGGACTGCCCCTTCCGCCGGCAGCAAAATTGAGTTCCCCGCCGGCCCCCTGGGCAGCGGGAGCCTGTAACCGATAACCCGCAAAATGGATCATATGAGATAGGACTGAACCAAATGCCCAAGAAGAAAACACCAAATGAAACAAAAAATCGAACCGCCGACCCCAATGTGATGGGTCTGCGGGCGGAGGTGCTGGAGCAGCCCATCACCCAGACCCTGGAGATCAACTACATGCCCTACGCCATGTCGGTCATTGTCTCCCGGGCCATCCCGGAAATTGACGGCTTCAAGCCCTCCCACCGCAAGCTGTTGTATACCATGTATCAGATGAAGCTGCTGGGCGGAGCCCGGACCAAGTCGGCCAACATTGTGGGCCAGACCATGAAGCTGAACCCCCACGGAGACTCCGCCATCTACGACACCATGGTCCGCCTCTCCCGGGGCTACGGCGCCCTGCTCCACCCCCTGGTGGACAGCAAGGGCAATTTCGGCAAGGTCTACTCCCGGGATATGGCCTGGGCGGCCAGCCGGTATACCGAGGCCCGGCTGGACTCCATCTGTGCCGAGCTCTTCCGGGACATCGACCAGGATA
>JAAVYL010000015.1 GCA_022791075.1 Lawsonibacter sp.
GTCCGGGATATGCATAGGGTGAAGCATATCGTTTAGGCTGGCCCGGCCGCAGGTCAGCAGATAGTCCCGCAGGGCGGCGGGGAGCCGGAAGCCCGCCGCTGCCTCGTAGGAGGCGACCAACTCCTGGGATATGCCCTCGGCGGGGGTTTCCTTGTCTCCGAACAGCGGTTCGGCCCACTGGACCAGCTCGATGGGGGAAATCTGATATCGTTTCTCACTCATAGCGGTTTCTCCTTGTTCTAAATCAGCATTCCCATTTACAGGGCGGCGGACCGTCCATTTTGATCCGCTCCAGAAACCACTCCCGCTGCTCCTGCTCCCCTGGGAGGAAAAACAGATCCAGCAGGCCCTGGAACAGCTCCGGCTCCTTTTGCAGGCAAACGGGGTTGGACCCTCTGCGCCCGCCGCCCTCATACCAGCCGATAACATAGGCCACTGCCTTGGGCCGGAACAGGTCGATGGCCCAGGTCTCCGGATAGGTAAGCCGCAGGCAAAGGGCCGGCTGTTTCTCCTCTGTGCGGTAGACCCGCAGCTCCTGGTATCGAGGAAGGTCCACCAGGGACCAGAGGTAGACTTTTCCCCCGACTACGATTTTCCGCGGGCTTTTCCACCAGCGCTTCATGATCTCGCTCATTGGGTCAAATCTTCCCCCCGCCCTTTTGCAGGGCGATTACACCAGTGCGAACCACCTCCAGAATGGAGAAGGGCCGGAGCATGGCCTCAAAGGTGTCCACCCGGTCAGGGGTGTCGGACAGCTCCAGGGTCATGGAGTTGGGGGAGATGTCGGCCACCTTGGCCCCCATGATATCGCAGATGGTCATGATATCCTGCCGGGTCTTGGTGGTGGAGTTCACCTTGAGAAGGACCAGCTCCCGGCCGATCTTGCTGTCCTCCGGGATGGTGCGGACCTTGATGACCTCGATGAGCTTGTTCAGCTGCTTCTCCACCTGCTCCACCACACTGTTGCCGCTGTCCACAATGATGGTAATGCGGGAGAAGGCGGGGTCATCGGTGACACCCACAGCCAGGGATTCAATATTGAAAGCCCGGCGGGAGAACAGCCCGGTAATGCGGTTAAGCACGCCGGCCTGATTCTCCACCAGAACAGAAATGGTCTGTTTCATCTTCTCCCTCCTTTAATCCGTGGTCGCTACATCGGGGTGGACGTCGCAAATCAGCAGGCAGGGGCCCTTCTCCCCGAGGAAGCGGTCAATGGTCTCATCCAGCTTCTCCTCCTCGCTGACCACCAGGCTGGGGATGCCGTAAGCGGCGGCGATGGCCGCAAAGTCGGGGGAGCCGTCCAGGTCCACGCCGAAGGGCCCGTGGTAGGGGGGACGGCTCTGAATCTGGTGGACCAGACCCAGGGTATTATTCCGGAACAGCAGGATTTTCAAATCCATATTGGCGCATTTCACAGCAGCCAGCTCGTTCATGGCCATCTGGAAGGAGCCGTCGCCGCAGATGACGACCGTCTGCCGCTCAGGCTGAGCCACTTTCACCCCCACCCCGGCGGGCAGGGCATAGCCCATGGTGCCCAGGCCGCCGCTGGTGAGCAGTCGACCATGCTTCTGGGGCAAATACTTGCAGGTGAAAATCTGGTTTTGGCCCACGTCGGCGCACACCACTGCGTCATCCTTCAGCCGGGCGCCCAGCTTACGCATGACGGTTCCAGGGAAGACGGACCCGGGGCGGCTGGGAAATTGGCGGCTCAGCTCCGCCTTGCGGTAGTCCGCCAGCTGGGAACGCCACTGGGCACAGTCCGGGGCGCTCAGTCCCAGGTCCAGCAGCTGCCGCAGGATGACCTTCACATCACCCACCAGGGGGACGGCGGCCTGCATATTTTTGCCGATCTCCGCCGGGTCCACATCAATATGGATGGTGGCCATCCGGCGCTGAATCTCGTCAGGCTGGATGATAGCCCGGTCCGCCGCCCGGGTAGCCACCATAATCAGCAGGTCGGATTTGGCCAGGGCCTTGTTGGCGCAGAAGTTGCCGTGGGCCCCGATCATCCCCATATTTAAAGGATGATCAGTGGGCATAAGGGAGATGCCCATCATGGTCTTGACAACGGGAATCCCCGTCCCCTCCGCCAGCTCCAGCAGCTCCTTCTGCGCATCCGCCAGCCAAACGCCGCCGCCGGCACAGATGATAGGCTGCCTTGCTTTAGAAATGGCCTCTGCCACACGTTTAATCTGCAGGTCATTGCCCCTGACACTGGGCTTGTATCCCCGAATATCCACCTTATCCGGCCAGTCAAAGGACTTCAGCGCCTGTTCCTGCACATCGACCGGAATGTCTATGAGCACCGGACCGGGCCGGCCTGTAGACGCAATATGGAACGCCTCCCGAACCACGCGCGGGATAAGGTTGGCATCCTTTACCAGATAGCTGTGCTTGGAGAAGGGGGCCACTGCGCCGGTAATATCCACCTCCTGGAAAATATCCCGCCCCAGCAGATGGCTGGGCACCTGTCCGGTGATCGCCACCATGGGAATGGAGTCCATATAGGCGGTGGCAATGCCGGTGATCAGGTTGGTAGCGCCAGGGCCGGAGGTGACCATGCACACCCCGACCTTGCCGCTTACCCGGGCATAGCCAGAGGCCATATGCCCTGCATTCTGTTCGGTCCGCACCAAGGTGTAGCCGATCTCGGGCACATCCTTTATAGCGTCCACAGCAGGACAGATGGTGGCTCCGGCGTAGCCAAACATGTGGGTTACGCCCTCCCGCTTTAAGCTCTCAATCAGCGCCTGCGCTCCGTTCATCAAATGTCACCTCCACTTGGAATATAGCTGGAAAAAGAAAATGACCCCGCCCTACCTTACAAATAGGACGAAGCCAACACTCCGTGGTACCACCTAAATTCATGGCCTGAGCCATGCGCTTATTACCCCAATAACGGAGGGTATCCGTTTCAACCTACTGCGGCGTCCGCCGGTTCAGATGAACTGCTCACGGGTGAGGTTCGGGGGAGGTCCTTCACAAGCACTTACACCAGCCGCGCTCTCTCTTCGCATCCAGACAAGCCTACTATCCCGGTCATCGCTTTTTGATGATTGCATATTATCTTACATGACCGTCCCTCGTTTGTCAATTCTTTTTTCTGATTTCTGCACGATTTTTCTCCTTCCTTCTTTACATTCAACGATGAAGCCTGGTTGACCTGTCCAAATTGCCTAAACGTCTACCAAATGTCTACCAAAAAGCGGTGTCAAACGACTGCGGCGCAGAGGATTGAAAAACCGGCGGAATGACGGCAGGTCTACCAGATGTCTACCAATTTTACTTTTTTACACCTGAAGCGGCGTTTTTCGCCGCTTTTTTTATTTTTCCCGCAGTTTTTACAGCTGTGCAAGGGGCGTGACACGGGCTTAACAGGGGGTGAAAAGTAATAAAACTTCTGAAAGTTTGGGGAAAACAGAGAAAAATATTTCAAAAATGTTAAATCTTCGGACTACCATTTCTGAAACAGCCCTCCCCGTTTTCCCCAAGACGGCCCCTCTCATGGCCGAAAAATTTTGTAAGGAGGAATATCCGAATGAGAAACCTGAAGCGGGCTCTCAGCCTGACTCTCGCCTCCGTCATGCTGCTCGGCA
>JAAVYL010000016.1 GCA_022791075.1 Lawsonibacter sp.
AACAACGCCGACTGGCTGATGAAGCTGAATTATATTGAGGTTCTGCGGGACGTGGGAGCCTGCTTCTCAGTAAACAATATGCTCAGGGCGGAGTGCTATAAGCAGCGTATGGAGAAGGGACTTTCCTTTCTGGAGTTCAACTATATGATCATGCAGTCCTATGACTTCTACTACCTGTTTCAAAACTACGGTTGCAACATGCAGTTCGGTGGTGATGATCAGTGGTCCAACATGCTGGGTGGTACCGAACTCATCCGTCGCAAGCTGGGCAAGGATGCCCATGCCATGACCATCACCCTGCTGCTCAACTCCGAGGGCAAAAAGATGGGAAAGACTGCCAAGGGCGCGGTGTGGCTGGACCCAAACAAGACCTCTCCCTATGAGTTCTATCAATACTGGCGAAATGTGGGGGATGGGGATGTCCTCAAATGCCTGCGGATGCTCACATTCCTGCCCCTGGAGCGGATCGATGAGATGGATCAGTGGGAGGGTAGCCAGCTGAACACCGCCAAGGAGATCTTGGCTTTTGAGCTGACCAAACTGGTTCATGGGGAGGAGGAGGCCGCCAAGGCCCAGGAGGCCGCCAAGGCCCTGTTTGTAGGCGGCGGTGATATGTCCAACGTGCCCGCCACTCAACTAACTGCCGAGGATCTGACAGACGGCGCTGTCGGTGTGCTGGACCTGATGGTCAAGTGTAAGCTGGCTCCCTCCAAGAAGGAGGCACGCCGCCTGGTGGAACAGGGCGGGGTAGAGGTCAACGGAGAGAAGGTGGCTGATACCACTGCGAGTTACACCGCTGCCGACTTGTCTAATGACGGCCTGATGATCAAAAAAGGCAAAAAGGTATATCATCGGGCACATATGTAGGAAAGTAGCGGGACGATAGCAGCTTTGACGGACATTGAGCTAAAGCCTCAGCACGGAGACGGGATTTTCCCATCTCCGTGCATTTAAGAACTGGCAGTTTCGATACTGTTTTGCACGAAGCGTGTTTTGTTGACCTGGTCTGTGTTCCGTGCTATGATGATAACCAGGCTCAAAAAGAGATAGAAAGGAGGGAGGCCGGGCCCTTAAATAAGCATATATACAGGTCAACAAAATAAAAATTTTGTTGACCTGAGTGGAGGCGAATTGCTCATTTTAAGGGCTCCAGCCTGTTTATGGACTATCGCACCGAAGCGCCACCTGTCCTCCGGGATTTTCTGGTTTATCACGAGACCATCCAGGGACATTCCCGAAAAACAGTTGACGAATACTATTTAGACCTGCGTAATTTTTTCCGTTTTCTCAAGCATGACAAAAAACTGGTTCCTCAGGATATCCCGCTGGATGAGATTTCGATTGATGACGCAGACCTGGCACTGGTTCGTGATGTGACGTTGACAGACATCTATTCCTATATGAACTACCTGTCCCGGGACCGTGGTCTGAACAATACATCCCGGGCCCGCAAGGTTGCCACCATCCGTTCCTTTTACAAATACCTCACTAACAAGGCAAAGCTGCTGGAGATTAATCCGGTTCAGGATTTGGATTCGCCACACTTGAAAAAGGCCCTGCCCAAGTATCTGAATCTTGAGGAAAGCATCACCCTTTTAGACAGTATAGACGGTAAGAATTCCAGTCGGGACTACTGTATTTTGACCCTGTTTCTCAACTGCGGCCTGCGTATCTCCGAACTGGTTGGACTTAATAAAACAGATATTCGAGGCGATCAGCTACGGGTTCTGGGTAAGGGCAGCAAGGAACGGATGCTCTACCTGAACGATGCCTGCCAGCAGGCGCTGGAGGATTGGCTCACAGAACGGGATACCTTGACGTTAGTAGATCAGAACGCTCTGTTCGTTACCCTCCAGAACCGCCGGCGTATCTCCACGGCAGCGGTCCATAAGCTGGTGAAAAAGCATCTGGCTGCTGCCGGGCTGGATAGTTCCCAGTACTCCTCCCATAAGCTGCGTCACACTGCAGCCACCTTGATGCTGCAAAACGGCGTAGATGTGCGCACCCTTCAGGAGGTGCTTGGCCACGATCATCTGAACACCACCCAGATTTACACCCATGTGGACAGTGACGCTCTGCGTGCCGCTGCAAAAGCCAGCCCGCTGGGGGGCGTAAGACAGCGAAAAAGACCAAAAAAAGAGGAAAAAGACGGATAAAACAAGTAAAACCAGCCTGCATTGCGGCGCAGGCTGGTTTTACTTTACATCTCAATCAGCTCATATTTTCGGGAGCCCAGACCAATCTTCTCAGCGTGAGCCAGGCAGCTGCGCCACTCCGATTCCGGGGTGGAGTTCGTGAAATGGTCATGGTGGTCGTGGAACTCCGGGTCAGCCAGGTGTCTGGCCAGCTGACTGCCCGGCATAGGCTGAGCAGCCAGACAGGCATCCACACAGGCCTGGTCCAAGGCCGGCGGGTCGGTTGAGGCAAACATGCCCAGATTAGGCAGGATGGGCACATCATTCTCCCCATGGCAGTCACAGTTGGGTGACACATCTACAATCAAAGAGATATGGAATTGAGGCCGTCCGTCCACCACGGCTTTGGTATACTCTGCCATGCGGCAGTTCAGGGCCGCCTGGGCGTTGTCGTTGGTGAAGTAGATGGCGTCGAAGTTGCAGGCCCCCAGGCAGCGGCCGCAGCCCACGCAGTGGGCGTCATCCACGTGCATTTTTCTTGTCTCCTCATCAAAGACCAAGCCGCTGTTGGCGCACTCCCTCTGGCAGCGCATACACCCGCGGCAGGCATCAGAATTGATCTTGGGCTTGCCGCTGGCGTGCTGCTCCTTCTTCCCTGCCCGGGAGCCGCAGCCCATACCAATATTTTTGATGGTACCGCCAAAGCCGGTCATCTCATGGCCTTTAAAATGGGTCAGGCTGATAAACACGTCAGCATCCATGATTGCCCGGCCGATCTTGGCCTTTTCCACGTATTCGCCGCCCTCTACTGGAATCTCAACATCGTCTGTTCCCTTCAATCCGTCGCCAATGAGGATGGGACAGCCCACCGTCAGCGGTGTAAAACCATTCTGCCAGGCGCATTCCAGGTGCTCCAGCGCATTCTTCCGGCTGCCAGGATACATAGTATTACAGTCGGTGAGGAAGGGCTTGCCCCCCAGCTCCTTGACCACGTCCACTACAGCCCGGGCATAATTAGGCCGCAGATAACTGATATTTCCCAATTCACCGAAATGGATTTTGATGGCCACAAATTTGCCATCCAGGTCCAGCTCCTGAATTCCCGCCTTTTTGATCAGCTTTTTCAGCTTGGTCGGCAGGCCGTCTCCAAAGGCCTGGGTGTGAAAATCAGTAAAATAAACCTTTGATATCTGCATATGTATATCTCCTTCACGTTAATTGTACCTGGAACTATACCATATAAAGTATACTTTAAGTCAAGGGGGAATATGGAACTTTCAATTAAACTTCTCGTTTTGCCTCCAAAATCCCTGGGATAATCGCGCACAGCGAGCCGAGCACAATCAGCGTCACCCCTGCCAGCATACTGGAGGAAATCTCCTCCCCATGGAGCTGCCACGCCAGGATTGGAGACAGAGCCGGCTTAAAAAAGTAGACCAGAGAGACCACGCTGGCCGGCTGATATTCCATAGCCAGAAAGTAGCAGCAAAAGCCGATCCCCGCCACTCCTACCGACACAAAGAGCACATAGGGCAAATTTGCCGCAGTGTATCCGGCTAAAACAGGAATATCCGCAAACCCCTCCAATCCTATAGACCGGAACAGCTCTGCCACTGCCGGGATATGGGTCATCAGAATGAATGCCAGGACAATCAAGCTGCCGAACAGGAAGCTGAAGCAGGTGACCACTGCCCCGCCAAATTCGACGCATTTGCGTTTCCCCATCACGCCGTACAGCGAAAACAGCAGGGTGGCCAGCAGGGCCAGCAGTACTCCGGTCATGTTCAATTTGGTGTCCCAGGGGCTGATAATCACGATTGTTCCGATAATCTCCAGGGCCAACGCAGCGATATGCCGGGGCTTGATAGGCTCCTTTAAAAGGAAAAACGCCAAAAAAACAACGAATACCGGATTACAACTGAACAGCACCGCCGCCACAGCCGAATTGGTATAGCTCACTGCCATATGGAGGATAGGCATACTCAGGGCAATACCCGTCAATCCCAGCAGAGCGAAGAAAGCCATACTCCCGCTGTCCAGCCGTTTTCCCCGCTTTTTCAGGGTACGCAGGGCGATGGGAAGCAGAAAGAGAAATCCAATGAAAAAACGGCACAAAGTCAGTTGTACGGAATTGATCTGCCCGGCAATATACTTCAGTACTACCTCATAGGAGGTGAACATCACCACTGCCACAGCAATATAGAGATATCCTCTTTTCATTGGAGCTCTCCCTCTTCTTATCTTATTTCAAAAGCTCTAAAAATTCATCCTCCGTGAGGACAGCGATTCCCAGCTCCTGGGCCTTGCGCAGCTTGGAGCCGGCCGCCTCCCCTGCCACCACATAGGTTGTCTTTTTCGATACAGAACCGGAGGACTTGCCCCCACGTGACTCAATCATTTCGCTGGCCTCGTCCCGTGTGAACTTCTCCAGCGCGCCGGTAAGGACAAAGGTCATGCCGGCAAACCGCTGGTCACTCCCCTGCTCCGCCGCTGTCATGTTGACGCCAGCCTCCTTTAAGCGTTCAATCAGGTGCTGGCTCTGGGGGCTGGACATCCAGTCCAAAATACTTTGGGCGGTAATCTCCCCAATATCGTCTACAGCGGTGAGCTCCTCCAGCGAAGCATTTTGCAGAGCGTCTATAGTCTGAAAGCGGGCAGCCAAAATTTTGCCTGCTTTCTGCCCCACCTGACGGATACCAAAAGCATAAATCAGCCGGGACAGGTCCTGCTCCTTGGACTTCTCCAGGGCAGCCAGCAGCTTCTGGGCAGACCGCTTCCCCATCCGGTCCAGCCTGGCCACATCCTCCTCGTTCAAAAAGTACAAGTCCCCCGGCGTTTTCACCAGTTGGGCGCCCACCAGATTTTCCACTACGGCAATCCCCAGGCCCTCGATATCCATGGCATCCCGGCTGGCGAAATGGGCCAAATTGCGCAGCAGCTGGGCCGGACACTCCGCTCCCGTACACCGGATATGGGCCCCATCCTCGTCTCGTTCTACTGGTGCTCCACATACGGGGCAGGTTTGGGGGAAGAAATAGGGCTCTGTTCCCTCAGGGCGGTTCTCCAGCGCCACAGAGATTACTTCTGGAATAATCTCCCCAGCCTTGCGCACCAGAACGGTGTCCCCAATGCGTATGTCCTTCTCGCTGATGAAGTCCTGATTGTGAAGGGTGGCGTTTGTAACCGTAGTGCCCGCAAGACGGACCGGGGTGAGCACCGCCTTGGGGGTCAGCACGCCGGTGCGGCCCACTTGGATTACAATGTCCAGCACCTGAGCGGGCTTGACCTCCGGAGGATATTTATAGGCGGCGGCCCAGCGGGGGAACTTGGCCGTAGATCCAAGTGCCGCACGGTCTGAAAGGTTATTTACCTTTATAACTGCGCCGTCAATGTCAAAGGGAAAGTCCTCTCGATGTTCCCCAATGTCCGAGATATGCTCCGTCACCTGGGATATCTGCTCACAGCTGTAATGAGGAATTACTTTAAATCCTTTCTCCTGCATATAGTTCAGGGTCTCCAAATGAGTGGAGAAGGCCTCCCCCTCTGCCAGCTGAACGTTGAACACCGCAATATCCAGCCTTCGGGAGGCGGCAATCCTGGGGTCCAGCTGGCGCAGGGAGCCTGCGGCGGCATTGCGGGGGTTGGCAAACAGGGCCTCTCCCCTGCGCTCACGCTCCTCATTCAAGGCATGAAACACCTTTTTGGGCATATATACCTCTCCCCGGACGATGAGACGGGCGGGTGCTTTGGGGATTTTGAGAGGAATGGAGCGGACTGTGCGCAGGTTCTCGGTGACGTCCTCCCCCACCTGGCCGTCTCCCCGGGTAGCGCCCCGGACAAAAAGGCCGTTTTCATACTCCAGCGCCACGGAAAGGCCGTCCACCTTGGGCTCCACCACATACTCCGCCCCGGGGACCACCCCCTTGACCCGCTGGTCAAAGGCCTCCAGCTCGTCAAAGTCGAAAACATCCTGAAGGGACTCCAGGGGAACCTGATGCCGCACTTGGTCAAAGGCCTCCAGAGGCTGTCCCCCAACCCGCTGGGTGGGTGAGTCAGAGGTGACCGTCTCGGGGTGGGCCGCCTCCAGTTCTTCCAGCCGGCGGAGCTTGTGGTCGTAGTCGTAATCAGACATGGTGGGCTTGTCCAGCACATAGTACTCATAGCCCGCTTGGGTCAGCTCCTGACGCAGAGCGTTGATCTCAGCAAAATCATCCACAGTAGTAACCTCCTCTTGGCTGACACTGAAATTTTTTCATAAAGCCTGGGAATAGGGCCCGCAGCACACAGAATATCCAGAAGCCGGCTGCCGCCCCGATGGTATTCAAAATCACGTCGTCAATATCGGTGCTGCGGCCGATAAAAAACTGGATGAATTCGATGGTGGATGAGGCGAGGAAGCCTGTCAGGATGGATTTCCACCACCTCCACCTCCGCCACAGCAGGGCGGGAAAAAAACCGATGGGCATGAACATGACCACGTTGCCCAGAAGCATAAACAGCAGCCAGTAGCTTTTCCGGTTCAGCGCCCGGGATATCTCCTCAAATGGCGTGAGCATGTTGGGCAGGTGCACAAGCCGTGACGCGGTTTCCTCCCAGGTCGGATAGCGGCTGAGGGGATCCCACTCCCGGAGCAGCGTCCCCCAAGCGTTTGGGTGGAGCAGGAAATAAGCTGATCCAGACCAGAAATTAGCGGGAAAAAGGGTCAGCGCCGCCAGCCCCGCACAAAACGCCACAAAGAGGACCAACGCGGTCTCCCGCCGTCGGGAGCTGACCAAATTCAGCTCCCGCAGCCGGCCTTTCCGCACAGGAGTCAGCAGCAGCAGGACTGCCAGGGCTAACAGCCCGAGGGGAATCATCTGCTGTACATACCACCATATGTCCCACACAACCTCAACCACGTGGTTTCTCTCCTTTGTTATCCCTGTTATCATTTGTATTGATCAATGCCGGATATTTTTCCATGATTAAAATGACCGGATGAGTAGCTGTCAAAAGGATAACCCCGCAGCAAATAAAAGGTTGTCAAATGTTCACTGCTGTCCCAGCTGCAAATAGGTGTCCGGCACCCGGCCCACAATCACTGTCTCAGCCACGCACAGCCGGGTGTGAAGTTCAGTCTCCACCTCACCGCCGGGGAGCAGCAGCTTCATGGGTACTGTCACCTCCATCCAGATGCGGTGAAGGGTCTGGTTGACTCCGGCGGAGGTGAACTGGCTGTCAAACTCCGCACGCACCGTTCCCACGGTCATAGCCCGCGTCTTCAGCGCGGGTCCTTTGGCCCACAGGGGCTCCAGATCAAACAGGCTGCCCAGGGGAACCTGAATGTCAGACACATCCGCCTTCTCCAGTGCCTCTAAAATGGCGGCGGTCAGCTCCGCCCGGAGCAGGTTCATGCGAGCCATATCTGTGGTCAGAGCAGTGATAGCGCCCCCTTCATCCCGCTGTATGGTAATAAAATCGCTGTACCCCACCTGCCGGGCGGCCAGGTCAGCAGTGACAGCCTCTTCCACCACTGCGGTCATAGTATTCCGGGCTTGGGCGGAGGCGATTTCCGCCACCACAGGGCGCAGCCTGGCCTCCAGCAGCATAATCAGAGACGCAGAAACCAGCAGGGCCACGGCCAGGGTGAGAAAGGCGGGAGATACGGAATGGCTGCCCATCCACACAGGCCGCCGCATCCTCCGGGAGAGATCCCGGCGCCAAGGCGACATCCCCATATCCTCACCCCCTATAAGGTCAGGATATTCCGGATGCGGCTTGGACTATTCCCCCAGCAGCTCCTGCACCGCCAACAGGACGCCCAGCTTTCCGGACTCAAAGGTCAATCCACCCTGAAGGTAGACGGTGTAAGGCTCCCGCATAGGGGCGTCGGCAGACAGCTCGATAGACGCCCCTTGGACAAAGGCCCCGGCGGCCATAATAACCTGGCAGTCATAACCTGGCATGTCCCAGGGCTCCGGCGTGACGTAGGAATCTACCGGCGCACCAAATTGGATTCCCTTACAGAATTTTTTCAGGGCCTCCGGCACTTTCATGTGTATCATCTGAATAATGTCGTGACGGACAGCGGAGGAGTGGGGCTCCGTCTCATACCCCAGCAGCTCCATCACCTTGGCGGCAAAGACAGCGGTTTTTACCGCCTGGGCCACCGTATGGGGGGCCAGGAAGAGCCCCTGATAGAGCAGACGGTTCTGTCCCAGAGTACAGCCGCACTCCCCGCCGATACCCGGCACGGTGAGCCGCATGGCGGCCCCCTCCACCAGGTCCCGCCGTCCGGCGATATAGCCGCCAGTGGGAGCCAGGCCTCCGCCGGGGTTTTTAATGAGAGACCCTACAACCAGGTCAGCCCCCACATGGGTGGGCTCAAGGGTTTCCACAAATTCACCGTAACAGTTATCTACCAAAATAGCGGCGTTGGGATTGGCCGACTTGATGACAGCACACATCTCCCCAATCTCCGCTACAGAAAGGGAGGCCCGGGTGGAGTAGCCCCTGGACCGCTGGATAAGCACTGCCTTCACCTGAGGGTCACCCGCAGCCTTGGCAATCCCTTCCAGATCCGGCCTGTTGTCACGGAGCTCCACCTGACGGTACGTTACCCCGTAATCCCTCAGGGAACCAGGCCCCTTGTCCACTGCGCCCACCACACCCAACAAGGTGTCGTATGGCGCTCCCACAGCGGAGACCAGCACATCCCCCGCCTTCAGTGCACCGAACAGAGCACAGGCAATGGCGTGGGTACCATTGACAAACTGGATGCGCACTAATGCCGCCTCAGTGCCGAAAAGATCAGCGTAGATCTCATCCAACTTCTCCCGGCCCAGGTCGTCATAGCCGTAGCCAGTGGTACCGGCAAAATACCCGTCTGCCACCCGGTGCTTTTGAAATGCGGATAATACCCGTGCGGTATTCTCCTCTGCGGCAGCGTCAATACGGGCAAATTCTTCTGTCAACTGTCTCTGAGCCTGAGCTCCCAAGGACTTCACACGGTCTTTAATCTGTAATGTCATTATACTTGTCAATCCTATCTGTATCAAGTCGTTTCTTTTGTTTCTCGCCGCTTTTGCCCGAGGGCCTACAGCTCATTCACAAGCTGCTTGAACACCTTGCCCCGTTCCATAAAATTCTTGAACTGGTCAAAAGCAGCACAGGCCGGTGAGAGCACAACCACGTCACCGGAACCGGCACAGTCCCTCGCGGCAGTCACGGCGGCAGCCAGGTTTTCTGTCTCTAAAATCCTTATACCACTGGCGGGGTACCCCTCTGACTCCTCCACTGCCTTTCGGATAGCGGGAGCTGTAGCGCCGGTAAGGATTAAGACCTTGACCTTTTCCACCATAGCTGCGCCAAGAGCAGTAAAGGGAACTCCCTTGTCGTAGCCTCCGGCAATAATGATCAGCTTTTGATCAAAGGAATCCAGACAGGCCATGGTCCGGGTGGGGCTGGTGCCTATGGAATCGTTGTAATAGCGCACCCCGTTCAGCTCCCGCACCAGCTCGATGCGATGCTCCACCCCGGTAAACCGCTGCGCCACTGCCCGGACGCACTTGTCAGGCACAATACCATCCACTGCGGCAATAGCGGCCATGTAGTTCTCAACGTTGTGGACGCCAGGAATCTGGATATCCGCCAGCGGCAGGACCTCCCGGCTGCCCATATCGTTAGTCAGCCATATGGCGCCGTCCCGGAGGTATACCCCCTCCTCCAGCTTCTGCTTGCGGCTGAACAACATGGCCCGGCCCACGGCGGCCTTGGCCAAGGAACGGGTGATATCGTTGTCGGAATTAAAGACGGCTCGATCCTCCGGCTTTTGGTGACAGAAGATGTTCAGCTTGGCGCTGGTGTATTCCTCCATGGTGTGGTGATAGTCCAGATGGTTGGGGGACAGATTGGTGAATACCGCCACATTTGGGCTGCGATCCATGGTCATCAGCTGGAAGGAGGACAGCTCCACCACAGCCACGTCCTCCGGAGTCATGCCGTCCACATCGGGGAGCAGGGGCTTTCCGATATTGCCCCCCAGGTAGACGTTCCGTCCCGCCTCCTTTAAAAATTCGCTGATCAGGGTAGTGGTTGTGGTCTTGCCGTCACTGCCGGTCACACCGATAATCTTGCAGGGACAAAGCTGGAAAAACAGCTCCATCTCAGAGGTAAGATGACGTCCCTCCTCCACAGCTTTTTTCAGCTCTGGGGTGTTGGGGCTGAGACCTGGCGTGCGGAAAATAACGTCAAATTTGTGTATTTTGGCCAGGTAGTCAGGGCCCAGCCGCAGCTTGGCCCCCAGACTTTCCAGCTCAGAGGCCTGCTCCTCTACCCTCTCTCTGGGGGATTTATCACAGATGGTTACCTTCAGGTCCGCCCGGAGAAGGGTGCGGATCAAAGGGGTATTGCTCACTCCCATACCGATGACAGCAATGGATTTTCCCCGCAGAGTTTCTAAATATTCAGACATGGTGGACATGGAACGTCCTCCTTCCATTGTTTTTCCAAATAAATATATTACCATATTTCCCCGGACAATTCAATGAAAAGGCTTGAAAAAAGAGCGGCCTTGAAGGGCCGCCCTCATCGCCTCTTGGGGCGTGCGCAAGATTCCTGCATTTCATCGCGGTTTCATCCGTCCTCAATCAAAAAATTGCACGGATTTTTACCGCTTTTACTGTAAATCAGCTCCGCAAACTGCCCATACTGCTTCACGCTGTCAAGGCGGTACCGTTTCATCCTCCCCTTTTGGGTAAACAGCGGGATCCCATCCTCCAGCAGTACAGGAGCGATCTGGATAATCAGGTAATCCACCATGTCCCGCTCTAACAGAGGAGCCAGAATGGTGTTTCCGCCAACAATCCAGATATTTCTGTCTCCGCCCAGGCTTTTTACAAACCCGACAACATCCCCGCTTACAGGGGTAAACCCGTTTTGAGGCAGACTGTCCTCATGGGTAAAAACGTAGTTCTCCGTGGTGGGATATGCGCTTCCAGGGTCCTCCAGGCGGGCAATCTCCTCAAAAGTCCGCCTGCCCATGATAGTGACATCCATCTCGCTGTAGAAGCAGTCGCAGTCCGTCTCCTCCGGGCTGCCCGTCTCATGGAGCCAGGACAGGCCGTGATTTTTGTCGGCCAGGTAGCCGTCCAGGGTAATGCAGCCGTAGAAAAATACGCTCACATTTACCTCCTTGTCTGCGGAAGAATTTTATTATGATAACCAGTGCATTGAGCGAGGTGGGTACCCTTCAATTAGATTTGGGCCACACCAGATTTCCGGGCCGCCTCGGCCACGGCTTCCGCTACGGCAGGGCCCACTCTGGGGTCAAAGGCCTGAGGAATAATATACTCTTCGTTCAGCTCGGCGTCGGAGATCAGCCCGGCCAGTGCCTGGGCGGCGGCCAGCTTCATCTCCTCGTTGATATCGCTGGCCCGGACGTCCAGAGCGCCACGGAAGACGCCGGGGAACGCCAGAACATTGTTGATCTGGTTGGGGAAGTCGCTGCGCCCGGTAGACACAACCCGGGCTCCTCCCGCCTTGGCGTCGTCGGGGAAGATTTCCGGAGTTGGGTTGGCGCAGGCAAAAACGATGGCGTCCTTCTTCATAGTTTTTACCATTTCTGTGGTGACTGTGCCGGGAGCAGAGACGCCGATAAAGACGTCAGCCCCTGCCAGGGCATCGGCCAGGGAGCCGGCCTTCTTCTCCAGATTGGTGACCTGAGCCATCTCTTCTTTAATCCAGTTCAGCCCCTTCCGGCCAGCGTAGATAGCTCCCTTCCGGTCGCACATGGTGACGTTTTTAAACCCGGCGGACAGCAGCAGCTTAACAATGGAGACAGCAGCAGCCCCAGCGCCGGAGGTGGTTATCTTCACATCCTCTTTTTTCTTATTTACCACCTTCAGGGCATTGGTCAGGCCGGCCAGGGTAATGATGGCGGTGCCGTGCTGATCGTCGTGGAAAATAGGAATGTCGCACGTTTCCTTCAGCTTCCGTTCAATCTCAAAGCACCGGGGAGCGGCGATGTCCTCCAGGTTGATGCCGCCAAAGGAGCCGGAGATATTATAAACAGTCCGGACGAACTCGTCCACATCGTGGGTCTTGACACACAACGGGAAGGCGTCTACTCCACCAAAGGACTTGAACAGGACGCATTTGCCCTCCATTACAGGCATACCCGCCTCGGGGCCGATATCCCCCAGGCCTAAAACAGCGGAGCCGTCAGTAATGACGGCCACCAGATTGTGACGCCGGGTAAGCTCATAGCTCTGCTTCAAGTCCTCCTGAATGGCCAGACAGGGCTGGGCCACGCCGGGGGTGTAGGCCAAAGACAGGGAATCCTTGTCATTGGCAGGCACTGTGGCGACTACCTCAATTTTTCCTTTCCACTCACCGTGCAGGCGCAGACTTTCCTTCGCGTAATCCATGTCGTTCTCCCCTCATTGTAAAATAGAGCGGGCGTATATACTCCCGTCAAATATATTATACTAAACTCTGGAAAAAGCGCAATGGGCAGTTTTATTTTTTATAGCTTTTACCCCTGTTTTTTTCATACTTTTTCCGTTTTCTCCCTATTTCTTTTATTTTATCGTTGACGCGGGAGGGTTTTTCTGTTAAAATGGCATTTAACTGGCATTTTGCTGTGTGAATAAATTGTAAACAGGAGGAAAATTATGGAACATCATCACAGAGGAGAATGGGGCAGCAATTTAGGCTTCCTGATGGCCGCCGTCGGTTCAGCCGTTGGTTTGGGCAACATCTGGGGCTTTCCCTACCGGATGGGCGTCAACGGAGGCTTTGCCTTTCTGATTGTCTATCTGATCCTGGCGGCCACTGTGGGCCTGAGTATCATGCTGTGCGAGCTGGCTATCGGCCGGAGGGCCAGCCGGAGCGTGCTGGTGAGCTATCAGCAGCTGGGGGGGAAAATGGGCACTGTACTGGGCTTTTTGGCCATGCTCTCCCCCTTCCTGATTCTGAGCTTCTACACCGTGCTTGGCGCTTACTGTGTGGAGTATATGGCACTGAACATGGCCGACCTGGCGTTCAGCGTGTCTGCTTTGGCGGGCCTGTCCGGCGGTGACTCCTTCAATGCGGTACGGGTCAACCAGTTCGGCGCAGTGGCCTTCACTTTCCTCTTTATCTTCATCTGCTTCCTCATCATCCGGGGCGGCATCAAGGACGGTATTGAAAAATTCAACAAGATCGGTATGCCCGCCCTGTTTATTATGCTGCTGGTAGTTATCGTCCGGGCTGTCACCCTGCCCGGGGCTGACGAGGGCCTGGCATTCATGTTCGCTCCCAACTTCACCCCCTTTAAGGAGAACTTTCTCAGTGTGCTCTCCGCCGCCGGCGGCCAGATGTTCTTCTCCCTGTCTCTGGCTATGGGCATTACTGTCACCTATGGCTCCTATCTGAGCAAGAAGGAGAGTCTGGTAAAGAACTCCCTCATCATCATCATCTCTGACACCATTGTGGCTATCCTGGCTGGTATGGCCGTGCTCCCCGCCGCTTTCGCCCTGGGTGGAAAAGACGCTGCCAAGAAGGGTGCCGCGCTGCTCTTCATCACCCTTCAGGACGTGTTCAACGCTATGGGTGCAGCCGGTCCCCTTTTCGGTGTGATCTTCTACCTGCTGGTGATTCTGGCCGCCATCACTTCCTCCATCGCCCTGCTGGAGGTGCTTGTCACCTTCCTGTCCGACCGTATCGCTCTCAAGGGCAAGATCCCCAACCGAGCCAAGCTGGTTACCATTGTCTGTCTAGTGGTCTTTGCCGAGGCCGCCCTGGTGGCCGCTGACGGACTGGGAGCCAACGGCCTGTGGATTCCCTTCCACGAGACCGGACGGAACCTGGGGGCCTCCTGGCTGGACTTTATTGATTTCATCTCTGAGGGTGTGGCGATGCCGCTGGGCGCACTGATTATGTCCATCTGGATCGGATGGTTTGTGGGCCCCAAGGTAATTCAGGACGAGGTGGAACAGGAAGGCCACAAGATGAGCGACGGTATGCGTGCTTTCTTCAACTTCTGCATCAAGGTAATCGCTCCCATCGGTATGGCCTTTATCCTCTACGGTCAGCTCTGTGAGTTCTTCACCATTCCCACTTAAACAAAAAATATTCAGGGCGCGCACCCCATCCGGCTGCGCGCCCTGTTTTTTATCGTTTGTGATAGGCCTCCGCTTGTTCCAGCAGCTCCCCGGCGCTCTGCCGCAGCACGTCGGTGACTGTGGCCCCGCCAATCAGGCGGGCCAGCTCCTCCACCCTGCCCTGCCGGTCCAGCCGCTCCACGTTGGTGAAGGTGCGGCCCTTTTTTTCTCCCTTCTTCACGGAAAAGTGGGTGTCAGCCATAGCGGCGATCTGGGGCAGATGGGTGACGCACAGCACCTGCTTGCGCTGGGCCACGTCGGCCATCTTTTCCGCTACCTTCTGGGCTGCCCGGCCGGACACGCCGGTGTCTACCTCATCAAAGACCAGGCTGCCAATGCCGTCATCCTCAGCCAGCACATTTTTCAGGGCCAGCATGATTCGGGCCAGCTCGCCGCCGGAAGCCACCTTCTGGATCGGTTTGAGGGCCTCTCCCAGGTTAGCGGACATGAGGAACTGCACCTGGTCCATTCCTGTCTCGTCCATACCGTCCTGGGCCTGGCTGGCGGAAAAGTCGGTGACAAACTGCACCTTGGGCATGTCTAACTGGCGCAGCTCCTCCTGCACCCGCTTCTGCAGCCTCTCCGCCGCTTTCTGACGCGCCTTGGTCAGCGCCTCTCCCCTCTTCTGGGCCTCCTTTCGGGCCTTCTCCAGCTCCTTCTCCAGCTTTTGGACGGTGTCGTCGGCATCCTGAATCTGTTCCAGCTCTACTGTGCACTGCTCCAAATAGTCCAGCATGTCGGCCACTGTGGGGCCGTATTTCTTTTTCAGCCGGTAGATGACATCCAGCCGGCTCTCCAGCTGGTCCAGCTCCTCCGGGGAGAAATCGAACTCGTCGGCAAAATCCCGGACGGTCTCCGCCGCATCATCGGCGGCATACCGCAGGGCTGTGAGCTTCTCACCCAGCTCCTCTAACTGGGAACCCAGCCGGGTCACAGAACGAATAGCTCCCTCCGCCTCATTGATCAGGTCGCACGCCCCCTGGCTGTCCTCTCCGCCAGACAGGGCAAACTGGGCCGCCTGGATGGCCTCCATCAGTTTGCCCGAGCTGCGCAGCAGGGTTTTCCTGCTGTCCAGCTCCTCATCCTCACCCGGTTTCAGATCGGCGCGCTCCAATTCCTTAATCTGATACTCCAGAGTATCCACCCGGCGGGAACGCTCCGCCTCATCCATCTCCAGCTTGGAGATCCGCTTCCGCAAGTCAGCCATAGTGTGATAGGCAGCTTGGTAATCTGCCAGCAGAGCTACGGTTTTGCCAAAGCTGTCCAGATACCCCAGGTGGCAGTCCGGATCCAGCAGCTGCGGGCCGTCGTGCTGGCCGTGGATGTTCAGCAGCTGTCGGCCCAGCTCCCGGAGCTGGGCAACTGTCAAGGGGCGGCCATTTACACGACAGGCGTTGCGCCCGTCCCCCTGAATTTCCCGCTGGAGCATCAGCTCCTCCCCGTCCACTGGGAATCCGTTGTCCTCCAGCCATTTCAGGGGCAGTGAACCGGTAAACACCGCATTGACCAGTGCCGACTTGGCGCCAGTTCGAATCAATTCCCGACTGGTCCGCTCGCCCAGGACGGCGCTGATCGCGTCGATTACAATGGACTTGCCCGCCCCTGTTTCGCCGGTAAGGACATTGAAGCCGGCGTCAAATCCAATATCTGCCGATTCAATGATGGCAATATTTTCTATATGAAGCAAAGAAAGCATACCTGTTCTCCTCTCCAGATCACTCCTGTGTCACCGCAGCAATTTGTGTACCTCACCGCTGAACTGCTGAGCGAAGGAATTGTCCCGCATAATGAGGATACCGGTATCATCCCCGGCCAGACTGCCCACCATACCGTCAATGTCCATGGCGTCCAACGCAGAACAGGCGGCAGATGCCAGGCCAGGCATGGTGCGCACCACCACAATGTTCTGGGCCACGTCCACTGAGACAACCCCCTCTTTAAAAATGTTACGCAGGCGGGTGTCTGAGGCGGAGGATAGCTTTCGGTCGGACAGGGTATAGCGATAGCTTCCTGTCCCGGTCAGCTCCTTGACCAGACGAAGCTCCTTGATGTCCCGGGAAATAGTGGCCTGCGTGGTAGAGTAGCCCCGGATACGCAGTTCCTCCAAAAGCTGCTCCTGGGTGTCAATTTCCTTGGCCTGTATAATTTTTAAAATTTCGTTTTGCCGAACATTTTTCATGTGGTCAGTCCTCCAAGCTTTTGATTAATGACCTGATAGAAACTTCGGTCAGCCAGCCGAACCAGCTGAGTGGAACGCTCGGACTGATTGATTTCCACCCTGTCCCCGCCCGTTAAACGGACCGCTTTTCCGCCGTCTACTGACAAGTATAGATACTTGCGGTTCCCCCTGGGGAGCTGGACCGTGACCACACGCTCCGGTGCCAGAACCATGGACCGGGCGGACAACTGGTGTGCACAGACCGGGGTGATAATAACACACCTGGAGGTGGGCTCCACAATAGGGCCTCCTGCCGACATAGAGTATGCAGTGGACCCTGTTGGTGTCGCTATGATCACACCGTCTCCCGTAATGCCGCATACCTTTACACGGTCTGCAAACACCTCCATTTCTGCCACCCGAGCCATAGAGCCTTTGGAAATGACTGCATCGTTGAGTGCTGTGTCCCGACTGATTACCTTGTCGCCCCGCAGTACCCTGACGTCCAGC
Source organism: Lawsonibacter sp. (assembly GCA_022791075.1). Lineage (GTDB taxonomy): Bacteria > Bacillota > Clostridia > Oscillospirales > Oscillospiraceae > Lawsonibacter. The sequence goes on from JAAVYL010000016.1 coordinate 16,926, forward strand.
ATGATCCTTTCCTCCAATGTGTACATGCCGTGTGCCAGGGGTGCCAGCAGGGACAGCTCGCTCCGCTCCAGCTCCGCCATAAAGCCAACGCTGCCCGTATTTACTCCTAAAATTGGCACGTTGTGGAGGGTGGCGTCCCGGGCCGCATGGAGAATGGTTCCATCCCCTCCAAAGCAGATGAGCAAGTCAGCTGTGGGCAGCTCCCGGTCCAGGGTAGACAGAGGTACCTGACGGGGCAAATCCAGTCTGTCTCCCTTTTTGGGCTGGAACGGCAGGCACATGACAGCCTGGGCTCCGGCGTGCTCCAGTACCCTTTTGGCTTCTAATGCCACCCGCAGCCCCTTATCCCGATACGGATTGGAACTGAGTACAATTTTCACGGCTGTTCCTCCTTCCAAATCCTGTGGGACTCTTCCACCAGATCCTTCAAGCTTCCCTCATAGCCGGGATGATCCCCTGCGCAAAGATAACCCAGATACTCAATATTGCCCTCAGGCCCCTTTATTGGTGAAAAGGTAATATCCTTTACGGAAAATCCTCCCTGAGACGCGTGGTCCAGGAAACGGTTTAAGACCTCCAAATGGGTGTTCGGGTCCCGAACCACCCCCTTTTTTCCAACCTTATCCTTTCCTGCTTCAAACTGAGGCTTAATCAGGCACACCCCTTGCCCATCCTCCTTCATCAAAGGACGCAGAGCGGGCAGAATCAGACTCAGAGAGATGAAAGAAACGTCCACAGAGAAAAAGTCCAAGGGCTCTGGAATGTGCTCCCGGGTCAGGTAGCGGGCGTTGGTGCGCTCCATACAGACTACCTGGGGATGGGTGCGCAGCCGCCAGTCCAGTTGATTGTAGCCCACATCCACAGCGTATACCAGCTTTGCTCCATTTTGGAGCATACAGTCAGTGAAGCCCCCTGTGGAAGCGCCAATGTCGGCGCAGACAGTTCCCTCCAGGGAAATTGGCCACAGGACCATCGCCTTTTCCAGCTTCAGCCCGCCCCGGCTCACGTAGCGCAGGGGATTTTTTGTCCGCACCTCTATGACGTCCTCCCCCGCTATGGAGGCGCCTGCTTTCAGCTGCTTCTGTCCGTTAACATAGACCTCTCCCGCCATAATCAGTGCCTGCGCTTTCTGCCGGCTCTCTGCCAGCCCCAGTTCGGCTACAGCCATGTCCAGACGTTTTTTAGCCACGGCCCAACACCTCCAGAGCTTTTTTTGCAATTCCCTCCCCATCCAGGAACAGCTTTTGCTTCAGCACGGCGGCAGCCCCATGGGGAATAAAGCCTTCACCGCAGTTGATCAAAGCGGTTTTTGCAGGCAGTCCGGCCACCTCCAGCCGGGCGGCCAGGCGCTGCCCCACACATCCCCGAGCGCACTGCTCCTCTGCCACCAACAGCGCCTTTGTCTTCCGGACGGACAGCTCTACCAGCTCAGGAACCAGAGGGGTGAGCTGGTTCAGCTTGACTACCTCAGCCTGGATTCCCTGGGCCTCCAGAAGCGCAGCGGCCTGCAGAATCTCATTGATTTGGGTGCCGTAGCCCACCAGCGTAACGTCGTTTCCCCAGCGGAGGATAGCCGCAGGCTCCTCTCCGGCGGTCCCAATAAAAGCGCCCTCGCCACCCCGCGGGTATCGGACAGCCACAGGCCCGCTGAGCTGGAACAGAGCCCTGTTCAGCATAACCTCCAGCTCAGCAAAACTGGCGGGTGCCAGAACCGTCATATTGGGAACTGTATCCAAAAATGCGGCGTCAAACAGGCCATGATGGGTCTCTCCGTCGTCCCCCACCAGACCGGCCCGGTCCACTCCCAGCACCACATGAAGATTGTCGATAGCTGCATCGTGCAGAAGCATATCGTAGGCACGTTGGAGAAAGGTGGAATACACCGCGAACACAGGAACAGTCCCCTGCTTGGCCATCCCCGCCGCCATAGAGGCGGCGCAGCCCTCGGCAATTCCCACGTCAAAAAAACGGTCAGGATATTTTTGCGCGAACTGCTCCAGTCCTGTCCCCCCTGTCATTGCGGCAGTAAGGGCACACACCCGCCTGTCCTGGCCTGCCAGTCTGACCAGAGTTCGGCCGAAAACGGCAGAGAAATTGTCAGCGGGCTCCCTTTTGGGCCTGCCTGTCATGGGATCAAAGGGAGCTACCCCGTGGAAGGCATCCGGATTCTCCTCCGCAGGCAGAAAGCCCTTTCCCTTTACAGTCTTTACATGGAGCAGAACTGGCTCATCTATGTCCTTGGCATACTGCAAAATCCTGGTCAGCATAGGCAGATCATGACCGTTTACCGGCCCCAGGTAGCGAAATCCCATGTTTTCAAACATACTGCAGGGCAGCAGGCTTTGCTTCAAGGCCTGCTTCACCCGATGGGTCACCCGATAGATTACCCGGCCCGGAGCTGTGGCGTTCATAATCCGGCGGTAATACTTTTTGAAGGTGAGATACTGAGGCTTCAGTCTCTGTCTGGCCAGATGGTCCGCCACGCCGCCCACGTTGGGGGTGATTGACATGCCGTTGTCATTGAGAATGACCAGAAGCTGCTGGCCGCATTCCCCCGCGTTGGACAGTCCCTCATAGGCCAGCCCCCCGGTCAGGGCGCCATCCCCTATCAGGACAATCACCTTATAGTCCTCCCCCAGCACCGCCCGGGCCCGGGCCATCCCCAACGCCACAGCCACAGAGTTTGAGGCGTGACCGGCAATAAACGCGTCATGGATGCTTTCGCTGGGCTTTGGAAACCCGGCGACGCCGCCATACTGACGCAGGGTGGCCATTGCCTTCCGCCGCCCGGTGATCATCTTGTGGGGATAGCACTGGTGACCTACGTCAAAGACGAGCCGGTCCGTCGAGGTGTCAAACACCCGATGGATGGCGACAGTCAGCTCCACAGCGCCCAGGTTGGAGGCCAGGTGGCCTCCGGTTTGGGACACGTCCTCTACCAGCTCCCGGCGCAGCTGAGCGCACAAATTCTCGCCCTCCTGATCGGTCAGATGGGAGAGAACCGGTTTATACTCCATGTCTTTGACAGAATTGGCCAAAATAACTCTCCTCCGAAGGCTTATCGATTCCTTTGGGCCAGCATTCCGGCCAGCCAGCTGTGAAAAGCGTTGTCAGAAAAACCGCTCAGGGCGTCAATTCCCTGCCTAGTCAACCGCTCCACCAGTTCAGCACAGCCATCCAGGCCGAGTGCCGAGACAAAGGTACTCTTCTCATTAACCTGATCGGAGCCTATGGTCTTGCCCAGCTCTGATTCAGAGCTGGTGACGTCCAGCATATCATCCCGTACCTGGAACGCCTGGCCCAGGGCCTGAGCATAGGCGCGCACCTGTTCCAGCTGCGCTTGGGTGCCCCCGGCGGCAATACAGCCAAGCTCGGCGGAGGCGGAAATCAAGGCTCCTGTCTTCAGGCTTTGGAGCAGCTCCAGCTCCCCCCGGTCCAGGGCCCGCCCCTCTCCGGCCATATCAAGGGCCTGTCCTCCCACCATGCCTGCGGAGCCAGCAGCTTTGGCCAGACATCTCACAGCCTCCACTATACGGCCGGCAGGCAGTTCTGCCCTGGTAATCTGCTCAAAGGCGGCGGTGAGCAAGGCGTCCCCCGCGAGAATGGCTGTGGCCTCCCCATAGACCACATGGTTGGTGGGCCGGCCCCGGCGCAGCTCGTCGTCGTCCATGGCGGGCAGGTCGTCATGAACCAGGGAGTAGGTGTGGACCATTTCCACGGCGCAGGCAAAGGGCAGCGCCGCCTCCGGGCTGCCGCCGCACAGACGGCAGGTCTCCAATGTGAGAATGGGCCGGATTCGTTTTCCGCCAGCCAGCAGAGAATACTCCATGGCCTCCTGCAAATCAGCACAGCGGCTCTCAGAGGCGAACGCCTTGGACAAATACGCTTCAATCAAGGCCCGGTCCTGGGCCATCAATGCTATAAAGTCTTTTTCCATGTCAGTTATCTCCTCCAAAGGGCTCCTCCAGAACCTCTCCGTCCTTGCCGGCTGTAAGGAGCGTCACCTTTTGCTCTGCCTCATCCAGCTGCTTTGTACATTCCCGCAGCAGCCGGGCCCCCTCCTCAAAAAGGCTCATGGCCTGCTCCAGGGGGGCGTCCCCTTTCTCCAGCAGGGACACAATTTCCTCCAAACGGGCCATGGAACCCTCAAAGTTCAACTTCTTTCTAGCCGCCATATCAATACTCCTTTACGATAATACCTGGCAATCCACATCGCCGTCCGACAAGGTCAGCTTCAGCTTGTCGCCGGCGGATACATCCTGAATGGAAGAAACCGCTTTTCCATCCTCCCGCTGGGCAATGGAGTAGCCCCGGCCCAGGACCTTCAGGGGACTCATTGCATCCAGAGCGGCGGCCAGGGCATTCAGCCGCTCCCGGCGCTTTGTGACGGCACGGACCCCGCTGCCGGGCAGAGCGGCAGACAGCCTCCCCAGCCGCTCCCGCTGCTCTGAGGCACTGCGCCGCAGGCCGTGGGCCAGACGGCTGCTCTGATAGTCCAGCAGCAGGCGTTTCTCCCGAAAATAGGTGTCAGGCTCCGTCATCATGCGGCTGCACGCCAGCCGGTCTAAGGCCTGCCGGTATCGGGCCAGGCGAACCGATATGCTCCTGTCCAGCCGCTCCTGCACGCCCAAAAGGGACATATAAATCTCATTCTGGTCGGGCACCGCCAGCTCTGCGGCATTAGAGGGGGTTGATGCCCGCAGGTCGGCTGTAAAGTCGGCAATGGTTACGTCAGGCTCATGACCTACAGCAGAGATAATGGGGATCCTTGAGCTGTAGATGGCCCTCGCAACCACCTCCTCATTAAAGGCCCACAGGTCTTCCATAGAGCCGCCGCCCCGGCCTGTAATGAGCAAATCTGCCACACCGTGCAGGTTGGCCCACTGGATGGCGGCAGCAATCTCCTGTGGCGCCTCCTCCCCCTGAACTCGTACAGGAATCACTTTTATCTCTGACAGCGGCCACCTGGCCCCCAAAATCCGGATCATGTCCCGCACCGCCGCACCAGCCGGAGAAGTGATGAGGGCAATCCGCTTCGGAAATACCGGGAGCGGTTTTATATGACCTGGATCAAACAGGCCCTCTCCGGCCAGTTTTTCCTTCAGCTGCTCAAAGGCCAGAGCCAGATCGCCGGCCCCCTCGGGGGTGAGACGGGCACAGTAGAGCTGATACTGTCCGTCCCGGGGGAAGACGGTCACCCGGCCGGCGGCGATGACCTGCATCCCGTTCTCCGGGCGGAACCGGAGGAACTGGGCATCTCCCCGGAACATAACGCACCGCAGGGCCCCGTCTCCGTCCTTCAGGGTAAAATAATGGTGACCGGAGGGATACCGCTTATAATTTGACAGCTCTCCCCGCACCAGCAGCTGAGACAGCAGTCTGTCCCGGTCCATCATATTTTTTAAATATTGGCCCACTTGGTTTGGGGTCAGGATATCGTTTTCTCTCATCGTTTCTGCTCCGCTTCCAAGGCCCGCCAGGCAAGAACAGCGGCCCCCATGGCATTGTCTGTGGAAAACTCCGGCCGGGCAAAAATGGCTCCGCAGATGCTGGTAAGCCCGGACCGCAGCTGGCTGTTGGAAGCTACGCCTCCTGAGCACAGTACCGGCAGGCCTGGATAGCGCCGCTGCGCTTCCTGGGTGGCCCGCCAGACCACATTGGAAACAGCATCCAGTGTGAAACGGGCAATATTGGCTGGCTTCTCGCCTTCCTCTGCCAGACCCTTCACCTGGTTCTCCATCCCGGACAGAGAGAACGACAGGTCTTTCAGCTTTACCCTTGGCTCATAGCAGACGTCTGCCTGTGCATACAGCTCGTCCAGGGCCCTCCCCGCCGGAAACTGCAGTCCGAGCAGAACACCGGTGCGGTCGATAAGCTGCCCGGCGGACAGGTCGCTGGTGCCGCCGATAATCTCAGCGGCGACGGCAGACCCCTCCGGCCTGACAAGCAGCAGCTCTGTGGTTCCCCCGGACAGGTGCCAGGCCAGGAAGGGGGCGTCCAGCAGCTCCATCCGTCCGGCAGACCAAGCGGCGGCGGCCAGATGCCCCTGCTGGTGGGAATGGGGGTAGAAGGGAATGCCCATTGCTGCGGCCAGTCCCCGGCCCTGGCTCTCTCCGGCCAGGAAACAGGGCATATAGGATCCCTCCAACGCACGGGGGCGCGTGGAGGCGCCCACAGCCTGCACAGACTGCAGGAGCCCCTCCCCTGCCAGTTGCTCCAGCAGTCCGGGCAGACGCTTGACATGCTGAAACAGTGCCTCGTTCTGCCGCAGCCCCAGTTCTCCGGGCCGCACCTCCAAGAGCCGGCCGATATTCTTCCCCCCACAGCCGTCAAATACCGCGGCGGAGGTGGTATAGTTGCTGGTATCCAGCCCCAGGACAGACGGCATTACTCCTCCTCCTCCGGTGCTGGCTGCGTTTCTTTTTTCTCCGGTCTGGGAGGGGTGTCCTCAAATTCCGTCCGGACAAAGGTGCCTAAAATCCCATTCAAAAATGAGACGACCTCCACAGGCTCATATTTTTTTGCAATCTCCACTGCCTCATTGATGGCGGCGGCATTTGGAATATCAGACATATAGAGCACCTCATACATTGCGGTGCGCATAACAGCCGCCGCCATACGGGGAATGCGAGCAAACGCCCAGCCGACAGAGTAACGGCTGATATAATCGTCCAGCTCGGGGCCATGAGAAAACACTCCCTGGACCAGATCCCGTATGTACCGCTCCTGTTTTTCATTGGGGAACTGCTCATAGAGGGGCAGCTCCTCTGCCAACTCCTGGAAACGTTCCGGTGTCAGCTCTGCGTCTAAAACCTCCTGGGCGCTGCGGGTATCAAAGCCCAAAGTGAAAATGATGTGCACGGCAATCTCTCTTGCACTGCTTCTTGTCATTGGTAAGTCCTCCCATAAGGGTTGTTTCTCTCCATAAGCTTCCTCCGCTATTATATACATGAATATGCAAAAAGAAAAGCCCTATTTTTCAAAATGAAAAATTTTGGCTTTTCTTTTCGATATCAAGAACCTGTCAGGGAGGGGTTATACCTGAATGTTGATCTCTGCGGCTGGTTCTGCTGCTGGCGCAGCGGCCGCTGTATACTGCTGAACCGCAGCATCCACCGAGGGCTGGGTTTTATCCAGCAGCTCCTGCATCTGGTTGCGCATCTCCAGCTTGGATGCGGCAAGCTGATCCTGAAAACGGTTGTCAATCTCTGCCTCACGCAGATAGCCTGACTCCCGAATCACCCGCATCGTTTGCCGGCTTTTCAGCTGGTGGCGCAACCGTTTGGCCTCCCGGGTGCGCTTTTCCTTCTCCAGCTTGGCCTGCCGCTTGGCCGTCAGCCGTTCCTGAGAAATCTCTCGCTTTTTCCGTCCCGCCCGATTGACCGCCTTTTGCAACTGATTGATGGCGGCTTGAATGCGGTCGGCGTTGTCACTGTCACTGCGTTTGGCCATTCTCAGTTGGGCCATCCGACGGCGGGCGTAGCCGGAAGCGGCATCCACCTCCCCCAGGCTTCTGGCCCGGGCCAGCTTGGCATAGGCCATCATGGCCGCATCGCCATACCGCTGGCTGTTTTTGGGCAGCTTAAACAGCTTCTCCCGCTCTGCCGCCTTTTCCCGGGCCTGCTTCATCATCTCCACCAAGTCGGGCTGGCTTTCCTCCTGCTCCCGCAGGGCCTGCGCCAGACGCTCCCCCTCCTGCCCGGAAACGGCAGCCTGGCTGGATGTGGTCTGAGTCTGATAATACGCCCCTGTACCGACGCCGGATATGCTCATGCCGCTCACAATGCTCCCCCCTTGTCTGGTACTATACAGCACTTTATAACTATATCGTCCAGACTGATAAAAATAATAATAGTGTAGCAAAACTCTTACGCAAAAGAGGAAGCGCCCAACCGGCTTATAGTAAAATCGATTGATTGCAAAGAAACAAAGGGGGGCGGCCTGCCTCTATGAGCCGCGCTCTACAACAGGCAGCTCTACGAAAAAGGTGTTCCTTCCGCTGCCGCTCTCCGCCCATATTTTCCCATGGTGATCGGTGACAATGCCCTGGGCGATGGACAGTCCCAGGCCGCAGCTGCCATCCCGGCTGCGGACTGGGTCCATACGGTAAAACCGCTTGAAGATATTGCCCAGCTCTTCCCGGGGGATGGTCTCCCCGGGGTTCGAAAGGGTCAGCAGGCAGCGGTTCCGACCCTTTCGCCTCAGGAGCAGCACCGTCTCTCCTGGTGCGGAGTACTTCTGCGCGTTGTCCAGCAGGATGTCTGCCACCCGCCCCAGCTGGACTGCACTGCCCTTTACCGAAATCCCCTCTTCCACCTGTTCGGTAAGGCTCAGTCCACGCTCAAAGAAAGTGGCTTCCCAGGGGAGAGCCTGTTCCAGCATCAGCCTGCTCAGGTCCAGGGAAACAAATTGCTCCGAACGCCCGCTGTCCGCCCGGGCCAGGTCCAGCAGCCCCTCCACCAGCCTCCGCATTTGGCGGGACATTGTGAGGATATGGCCGGCCTCTGGACCGCCGTCACCCCGGCCTTGAAGGAGCTCAGCGTTGGCGAGAATCACAGTGAGAGGGGTCTTCAATTCGTGGGAGGCGTCGGCCACAAACTGCCGCTGCTGTGCCCAGGCCCGCTCCACTGGCCCCACCGCCCACCGGGCCAAAATCAGACTGACCGCCAGAAAGGCCAGGAAGCCCAGGCAGCCCCCAAAAATACAGGTCCGGGTGAGCTGGGTCAGGGCGGCCTGCTCCTGGTATATATCGGAAAAAACCAGGCACTTCTCAGGTCCCTCCACCCGGAGGAAGCGCAACTGCCAGCCTTTCAGCACCCCATAGGGTGCATTTTCCGCCAGGGCGCACGCTACCAACTCCCGCAGGTCCTCCTCTGACATACCCTTGTACCCTGGACCCCAGGTGGCGGAGAGCCTCCCCTCCCGGTCCATTCTGGTAATCAAAAAGGGCAAGGGGAACTCCCCCGGCCGGCCGCCAGGCCGGCCGGGAAAGCCCGGCACAGCAGCGGCCGCCTGCATCATCCGCAGGCCCTCTGCCTCCAGGCCAACCCTGGTGAAATGATACACCAGCCCCAAAATGACGCACAGCATGGCCGTGAGCAGAGCCATATTGATACACACGAACCTGATACGCAGCCGTCTCAGCACGTCTCCTCCACCTCCAGATGATAGCCCATGCGCCGGATTGCCTTGATTCGAATGCTTGAACCGATGCTTGCCAGTTTCTTGCGCAGAAAACCGACATAGACCTCCACATGGTTTTCCACAGCATTGGACTCAAGGTCCCACACCCTGGCAAGAATCATTGCTTTTGACAGGTTCTGCTCCCGGTTTTGGAGAAGATACCGCATTACGTCAAACTCCTTGGCCGACAGCCTTACCTGCTTCTCCCCGCATACCAGCATTCCGGAGGCGAGATCCAGGGCGGTGTTGCCGAAGGACAGCTCGTCCACCTGTCTCCCCTGGCGGCGGAGCAGAGCGTTAACACAGGCCAGCAGCTCCCGGGTATCGAAGGGCTTGGCCAGGTAGTAGTCCGCCCCGGCGTTCAGCCCCTCCACCCGGTCCTCCAGCTCCGACTTGGCTGTCAGCATCAGGATAGGCACCGCACAACGGCTGGCCCTCACCTGCCGGGCCACCTGGAACCCATTCAGCCCTGGCATCATCACGTCCAGAATCAACAGGTCATATACCCCCAAAAGCGCATAATCCCGGCCTGTCTCCCCATCATAGACGGTCTCAACCTGAAATCCCCTGCCCTCCAGAAGCGTCCGGAGAGACTGAGCCAGCAGCTTTTCGTCCTCAACGACCAGAATCTTCATCCTGTATCCTCCTCTCCATATCCCTGCCGTGCAGCGACGTTTTCATTATAATAGACCCTTTTCCTGAATGGAAGCTGAAAATTTTCCGTTCAAAAAAGATTTACATTTCTTTCAGCCTGCTTTCAGCGCCCTGTGCTACACTCACAGACATATTTCAGCATAAGGAAGTGATGACACATGACGCAGTACCGGCACGAGTGGAAGCATCAGATTGATCCGTCCGACTGTGCCGCCGTCCGCCAGCGACTGCGGGCGATAGCTTGCGCAGACGCCCATGCCGAGGGCGGGCAGTATCTCGTGCGCAGCCTCTACTTCGACGACAGCTTTGACACCGCTCTGCGGGAGAAGCTGGACGGGGTCAACCGGCGGGAGAAATTCCGCCTGCGGTACTACAACGGCGATTTGTCCCTGATCCATCTGGAGAAAAAAAGCAAGTGGAACGGTCTGGGCTCCAAGTTTTCCGCCTCCCTCTCCCTGCAAGAGGCCGGGCAGCTTCTCAGCGGCAGACTGGACTGGATGATGGACAGCGGCAGGCCGCTGGTTCAGGAGCTGTACCACAAGATGAAGTCCAGGGGGCTGCGGCCGAGGACGATTGTGGACTACACCCGAGAGCCCTTCGTCTATCCGCCAGGAAATGTCCGGGTCACCCTGGATTACAACATCCGAACAGGGCTTGGAAGCACAGACTTTCTGAACCCGGGCCGGATCACAATTCCGCTCCCTGGAGCACCCGCCGTTCTGGAGGTGAAGTGGGACCAGTTTCTCCCTGCCGTTATTCAGGACGCCGTCCAGCTGCGAGGCCGGCAGGCCGCCGCCTTTTCCAAATACGCCGCCTGCCGGGTTTACGGCTGATGGGAACAAAATTCGTATTTTTAAGGAGGAATATCTTTTGAGCTTCAACGACATTTTCAAATCCAGCTTTTTGGAAAACATCAACAGTGTCAGTGTGTTGGATATGGTGATTGCTCTGGCACTGGCTTTTGGTCTGGGACTCTTTATTTTCCTGGTCTATCAGAAGACCTTTTCCGGCGTAATGTACTCCTCCAGCTTCGGTGTAGCTCTGGTGGCACTGACCATGATTACCACCTTGGTCATCCTGGCGGTGACCAGCAACGTGGTGCTGTCTCTAGGCATGGTGGGTGCACTGTCCATTGTTCGGTTCCGCACCGCCATTAAAGAGCCCATGGACATCGTATTTCTGTTCTGGTCCATTGCCGTGGGCATTGTTCTGGCTGCCGGACTGATCCCTCTGGCTGTGTTGGGCAGCGTGTCTGTTGGTGCTGTGCTGCTGATTTTTGTCAACAAAAAATCTTACGTAAACCCCTATATTCTGGTTCTCCAGTGCGGAAACCGGGACAGTGAGCTCCAGGCCATAAGCTATCTGGACAGCTGCGTCCAGCGGTGTGCAGTCAAAAGCAAGACGGTGCAGAAAAGTGGAATCGAGTTGAATTTGGAGGTAAGACTCAAGCAAAACGACACTGGATTTTTAAACGTCCTGACCGAGATGGAGGGGATACACAGCGCCGTCCTGGTTAGCTATAACGGAGACTATATGGGATAAGGAGGCTGGACATGTCCACTCACCGACAGATTGACCGCATTTGTATTGGTGGCCTGCTCCTCTCCCTTCTCCTGACCCTTCTCTTTGTCAACGGGGAAGCCTTCGGTCTCAAGGCCGCCTCCCGGGTCATGGGCTATGAGGACCGGCTTTTTGATACCACCCAGGTTCACAGAATTGAGATCGTCATGGATGACTGGAGCGCGTTTTTGGAGACCTGCGAAAACGAGGAATACGCCCCCTGCACTGTGGTCATTGACGGAGAGAGCTGCCAAAACGTGGGGCTTCGGGCCAAGGGCAACACCTCTCTCACCACAGTTTCCGCCATGGGCAGCAGCCGGTATAGCTTTAAAATTGAATTTGACCAGTACGACAGCGGAAAGAGCTACCATGGCCTGGATAAGCTCTGCCTCAACAACATTATCCAGGACAACACCTATATGAAAGACTATCTCACATACCGGCTGATGGAGCAGTTCGGCGTGGACGCTCCCCTGTGCAGCTTTGTCTACATCACTGTCAACGGGCAGGATTGGGGCCTGTACCTGGCTGTGGAAGGACTGGAGGAGGGCTTTCTCCAGCGCAGCTATGGCCGGCAGGCGGGAGAGCTTTATAAGCCGGACAGCATGAGCTTTGGCGCAGGCCGGGGCAACGGCATGGATTTCCGCATGGACGGCGTGGATGCTGACAGGCAGAAAAACCTTACACCCAGGGCAGGTGGCAGGACAGACCTGGCCGGGGGCAAGGGATTTGCCAAACCGCCTTCCGGAGGGGAGTTTAGCGGCATGGGCTCTGCAGACGTGAAGCTTCAGTACATCGACGATGACCCGGACAGCTATGCCAATATCTTTGACAACGCCAAAACCGATGTGTCCAGAGCGGACCAGGAACGGCTGATTCAAGCTCTGAGGTCCCTCAGTACAGGGGATGTGGAGCAGGCGCTGGATGTTGACAAGGTTCTGCGCTACTTTGCAGTCCACAACTTTGTGGTCAACGGCGACAGCTACACCGGCTCCATGATTCACAATTACTACCTCTATGAGCAGGATGGACTTCTGTCCATGCTCCCCTGGGACTATAACCTGGCCTTTGGCACCTTCCAGTCTCAGGACGCCGGCAGTGCGGTTAACGACCCCATTGACACCCCCCTGTCGGTCACCGGCTCCGGCGACCGGCCCATGATTGACTGGATTTTCAGCAGTGAAACCTATACCCAGCTGTACCACCAGTACTTTGCAGAGCTTTTGGAAACCACAGATCCCGGCAGTCTGATTGACGAGGCCTATGAGCTCATCTCCTCCTATGTGGAGCGGGACCCCACAAAATTCTGTACCTATGAGGAATTTGAAGCCGGCGTATCCGCCCTGAAGGTCTTCTGCCAGCTTCGAGCTGAGAGTATCTCCGGCCAGCTGGCCGGGACAATTCCCTCCACCAGCCAGGGCCAGTCCGCTCAGCCGGAGTCTCTGGTGGACTCCTCCGGGCTTGATCTGGCCGACATGGGGACCATGGGCTTTGGCGGACCTGCTGGAGGAGCAATGGACCTGGAGAGGCCTGAGGATTTTCCAGACGGTCTTCAAAAGGGCGAATTCAGCGCCGCCCCGGACGGCACGCCCCCGGCAGAACAGAGCGGAGCCCAATTCCAGTTCCAGGGAGTGCCCGCCGGATTCCCCGGAGAAAATGTTCCGAATGAACCCCCGCTCCCTGGAGAAGAAGCCGCCAGCTCCCTGAACTACGCCTCCATCGCTCTCCTGGCGGGCTCCTTTGTGATTCTGCTGCTGGGCCTGCTGGCCGCATTCCGGTTCCGGCGGTTTGGGCCACGGGGCTGAAAAAAGGAAAACCGGACCAGATTGTCAGTCTGGTCCGGTTCTTCAGCCGGAGCGTTTCTTAATAGCCAATGGCGGAGGCTATTATAATTAGGACAGTTGCAGCAATATAGATAATGCCCAGGAACGGCAGAATAAATTTCAGCCACTTGTTGAAGGGGATGCGGGAGTAGGACAGGCAGGCCACCACCAGGGCCACGCTGGGGTAACCCAGGTTGCTCAGGCCGTCGCCAAACTGGAAAGCCAGGATGGTCACCTGCTTGCTCATGCCAATGAGTTCCGCCACGGGCATAAGGATGGGCATGGTAACCAGACACTGACTGCTGCCCGAGGGGATAAAGAAGTTGATAACACTTTGAACCAGCATCATTCCCACGCCGGTGAGGGCAGCGGGCAAACCTGCCAGCAGAGGGGCCAGGGCATGAACGATGGTGTAAGTAATCTGGCCGTTGTCCATAATCACGGAGATGCCCCGGGCCACTCCAATGGCCATAGCGGCCACAAAGATACCTTCCGCACCCTTCAGCATGGTTTCGGCAATTTTGGCGCTGTTGTAACCGGCGATGACTCCACACAGAACGGCGGAAATCAGATAGACCGCGCCCATGTCTGTGGGGCTCCAGCCCCAAGCAATGCTGCCGTAGACTACCAGAGCGATGGTGAGGCAGAAGACGAGGAGAATCAGCTTGCGGCGGGCATCAAACTCCAGACCGGCGGTCACATCCTTGTTGTCCATGTCGGAGTAGTCCTTGCCATAGACCAGGCTCTTCGTGGGATCCTTCTTCACCCGCTCCGCGTAGCGCAGGACAAACCAGATGGCGATGGCGCCGAAGACCACCAGTACCACCAGCCGGTAGCCCAATCCGGAGTACATGGGCAGTCCCCCCAGATTCTGGGCGGTGCCTGTGGTCCACGGGTTGGTGGGGCCGGCGGTCCAGCCAATAATATCGCTGACTACGATGATAGCCATTCCGGTGACCACATCGTATCCCAGCATCAGTGCGATGGAGATACCGATGGGCAGGAAGGGGATGCAGCCCTCAAACATGGAGGGGAAAGCGCCGATACACAGGAAAAACACCATAATGCCAGCCAGAATGAACTTGCCGTTCTTGTCTCCTAGCTTTCTGGCCATGCCCACCAGGGCCGCCCGAATCGCACCAGTGGAGTCCACCAGGTGGACAAATGCGCCGATGGTGAAAATCATGCTCAGCAGCGTAATCTGCATTTGAATGCCCTGGGGAATTGCTTTCAAAAAGTCAAAAATTCCAACCGGGGTTCGGTCCACATAGTGAAAACTGTCTGGGTCCACAGCAGTCACACCGTTTACTGTGACCATGTCATACTGGCTGGCCGGTAAAATCCAAGTCAGGACAGCCATCAGGGCCAGCAGCAAAACCAGAACCACAAAGGGGTGGGGAAATTCCCACTTCTTTTTGCGCAGGGTCTCTCCGGTATGTTCGCTCATGTACAGTACCTCCTCAACGATATTCGACGGCCCGTCCGGTTTTTCCGGCTCCGCTGTCCCGCTTCGACGCGTTTCTCTCCCGGTTCCACGGACAGTCTATCAAATTGTTGTTGAAGAAACGTTGAAACAGTTCGATACTCTGCTAAAGAGGCACGAATCGAAAGGATTTATGGCCTGCACCGTCCACAGGGCTCATACCCCGCCAAAACAGCCTGAAGCCGGGTGAGGAAAACAACCCGCTTCTCCTCCTGAATGGTCTTTGCGGAGGCACAGTCCGGCAAGTGGAATTTTCCGGTTCCGGAGTTTCCAATGTAGGTTTGGAGGGTGGGCTGGCCTGTGGGATTGGTGGCGGTATCCGCCTCCTTCTCGGTGCGGAAGGTGATGGTATCGCCATTGCTCTCAGCAATTACATGGCCCTGCATATCGGTGCGGTAGACCTCTGCCCCCAGATCCCGATACCGGCTGAGCACCTCATCAGAGGGGTGACCATAGCTGTTCCCCTCCCCCACTGAAATCACCGTATACTTGGGATTGACTTCCCGAAGAAAAACATAACTGCTGGAGGTGTCGCTACCGTGGTGGCCGGACTTCAGCACATCCGCCTTCAAATCGGCCCCGGAATCAATCAGGTCCCGCTCAGCCCCTGTCTCCATATCTCCGGTGAAGAGAAACGAAGTCCTTCCATAATCAATGCGCAGGACAATCGAGGTGTCGTTGGTGTCGTCATACTCCATCACCGGTCCCAGAATCTCCACCTGGGCGGAGCCAAGGGAGAATTTGTCGCCTGGTTCAGGCACTGTAAGGGTTTTTCCCTGTTCACCCAGATACTTCACCATATCCCGGAATACCTTGGAGCTGTACTCCGTTACCGGACACAGGGCAACGTCCACAGAAGCATAGTTCAGTGCACCGGACAGCCCGCCGATGTGGTCCTCATGCGCATGGCTGGCTACCATGTAGTCCAGATGCTTGGCCCCATGCCGCTCCAGGTATGCGTATACCAGGTCAGAGTCCTCTGCGTTGCCGCCGTCAATGAGCATAAAGTGTCCGTCACATTCCACCAGGGCCGCGTCCGCCTGACCCACATCAATGAAGTGGACAGCAAAGCTGCTCCCCTCTCCAGACACACTCTCCGAACCAGATTGTTCCTGGTTGATCAGGAAAAATACCACAACTAACGAGATCAGAATGACCAAGACCAGAATCATTCCTGCGTTTTTTCTCTGTTTCATACTCTCACTCCTCCGAATCCTCAGGCAGCGGGCGGCGGCGGTGCTCCACAGGACCCCAAGCGGGCAGGGGCAGACGCTGCATAGCACCAAATGTTTGGGCCTTCAGTCCCGGATACCGGCCCTGAAGCTCATAAATCAGCTCCTTGATCTCCTGGCGTTTGGTGCTTCCATCGACGGGACAGGTGCTGCGCACCACAGGCAGCTCCAGCCGCTGCGCGGTGCGGCGGATCAGACTCTCTCCACAGTAGAGCAGGGGGCGAATCTGGGTAATACCGGTTCGGTCCAGATAGGTGACGGGCTGAAAGCAGGACAGCCGCCCCTCGAAGATCAGGGACATATAAAAGGTCTCAATGGCGTCATCGTAGTGGTGGCCCAAGGCAATCTTCCGGATCCCCCGATCCTGAATAGCCATGTGGAGAGCCCCACGCCGCATCTTGGAACACAGAGCACAGGGATTTTTCTCCTGCCGGGCATTGAAAATAACCCAGCGGATTTGGGTGGGAATCACCGTGTAAGGTACGTCCAGGTCTTGACAAAGCCGCTGCACCGGGCCGAAATCGTTCCCTTGGGCAAGGTCCTCTGTGCCAGGATCCAGTGTAATTGCCTCCAGGGTAAATGGGACAGGATAGAATTTCTTCAGCTTGGCCAGAGCCATCAGCAGGATCAGGGAATCCTTTCCCCCGGACACCCCAACTGCAATCCGGTCGCCAGGCTGTATCATACTGTAGTCCTCCACACACCGCCGGGTGAGGGAAAGTATCTTATTCAACAGGGAACCTCCTTTAAAGGCAGGGCGGATGCTTCGCCGCTGCTCTGGATAGATCTGCACCTTCTGATATAAAGGCAAGGGCCTTGCCACTATTGCCAGTATATTCTACCACAAACGCCTGCTTTCGGCAAGCAAAAAACGAAATTTAAAAGTTAGATATCAAGAGCATATAGGAGAAAAAGCGAGGAAACAAGAGATATAAAAGTTTTTCTTAAATTTTCTCCAAAAAGGCGTTGACACCGAAACCACAGCGTACTATAATACAACACGCTCCGTTTGTACAGCTTTCGGGGTAAAATGTTTTGAATAAAGCATTTTTCACATAAATGTAAGGAAATTGGAGGTTAACCCTATGTCCACATTCATGGCCAAAACGGGCAGCATGGAGCGGAAATGGTATGTTGTCGACGCCGCTGGAAAGCCCATGGGCAAGACAGCTGTCATCGCCGCTGATCTGCTGCGGGGCAAGCGCAAGCCCGAGTTCACTCCCAACGCCGACTGTGGCGACTTTGTCATCATCATCAACGCCGAGAAGGCGGTACTCACCGGCAAGAAGCTGGATCAGAAGTACTACCGCACCCACTCCGGCTGGGTGGGTGGTCTGAAGGAGACCAAGTACCGCACCCTGATGCAGACCAAGCCTGAGCTGGCTATGAAGCTGGCTGTTAAGGGCATGATGCCTAAGAATACTCTGTCCCGGGACGCCCTGACCCGCCTGCACATCTGCCGCGGCGGCGAGCACAGCCATGCTGCCCAGAAGCCTGAGCTCTGGGACGCTGAGTAAGGAGGATTTATAGTATGTATAAGAGCAAAAAGCCTTATTTCTATGGTACTGGCCGCCGGAAGTCCTCCGTGGCCCGCGTCCATCTGTTTGAGAACGGCACTGGCGCTATCACCATCAACGGCCGTGATATTGACGACTACTTTGGTCTGGAGACCCTGAAGCTCATCGTCCGCCAGCCCCTGGTCACCACCAATCAGGTGGGCAAGGTAGACGTGGTTGCCACTGTCTCCGGCGGCGGCGTCACCGGACAGGCCGGCGCAATCC